>JBFZEW010000001.1:0-4200 GCA_041306665.1 Spirochaetota bacterium
TCTTTTTCAAACTGTTCAATCTGCAACATTGAATGCTCTTTTTCGGCAAGATGTTGCGTAAGTTCCATGAAATCCTTCAAAAGCGCCATTTCTCTTTCGTTTTTTCCGACAATTGCAGAGATTTCCATATACTCCCTGTAAATCTCTGAACCGCGAATCGCGCTTCCCAGCTCTTCGGCTCTTGTAATTATATCTTTCATATTCCGATCCTGAATTGATAATTGATTTATATTTGACAATATTCAATGATTATTATTTACTATTCAGTGCAAGAATTATTTTAAAAAAAGGCAGATAAATATGGCTGAGATTAAAGAAATAGTAGAAGATGAAAACAAAATCGGCACAGTTATTGCCGATGATATTGAATTTAAAGGCAGAATTGTATTTAAAAACTCTCTAAAAATTAAGGGTTTTTTCGAAGGAAAGATTGAAACAGACGGTCATCTCATTATTGGACAAGAAGCCAAAGTCAGCGCGGATGTTACTGCGTCTGTTATTACAAATAACGGTGAATTCAACGGTAAAATTAACGCTGGTAAAATCATTGAGCTTACAAAGAAAAGCATAACGCGCGGTGATCTCATCACTCCGGATTTAACTGTTGAAAAAGGTTCCTATTTCAGCGGCACGTGCATTACAGAAAAAACGGCGGAATAAATTTGAAAAAAGCAATTATATCAATCACATTAGTATTTCTCACTTCTGTTTCTGCATTGGCTGCAAAAAACCCAATGATTGCTTTTGGTGCTGAAGGACACGGCGGCATGACTGACATGCGTCATGAAAGCGGAGATAATTCTGCCGAATGGTCAAAAGCATATTCATACGGCGGAGGACTTTTTTTAGAAAAAGCATTTAATGACTACTTTGCGTTTCATACAGGCGTTTCTTACAGTAATTATCTCATTAAATACAGCATTCCCGACTTTGACAGAACTTCTGAACTGAGTCTTGACGCGATAAAAGTTCCAATGTCTTTCAATCTCATGCTTCCCGCAAATGTCGTGTCATTCGTAATACCTGTAGGATTATCATACACTAATATATTCCGAGCCTATCAGTCTGATAAAATTTCAACAGGCAGCAAAACCTATGACTACATTTATTCAATCGAAGCTAACCAGTTTTCCGCTTTTTCCGGACTTGAACTTCGTTTCAGAACATCTGCCGGTTTTGATTTTTTCATTGGCGGCTATGGTGAATACTTCATTACTGAAATTGCGGCTTCAGGCATGTCGCCTTCCGAAGATCACATTTTGAATTATTACGGAAAAGCCGGAATTATTTTACGGACTTTTTGATCTGCCTGCATTTACCGAAGAAAAATTCACTCGAAAGAATAGCGTAAAATCATGCTCAATAACGAACGCAAAAAAAGATTAAACCATGGATGAATACAAAGAATTACAGATTAATAATGAGCAATGAACCGTCGCAACGATTTTGAGTGAGAGAATAGAATGGCAAACGCCGCAGATTTTCTCTCATGATAGCTGAGAGAATCTTTTAACCAGCCTTTCATGAACTTCCAGCGGATCGACAACCGCAATTTTCACTCCACCCAGAACTTCAATAAAACCAGCTTCATTTTTATAGCGCGGAACAATGTGAAGATGGAGATGCTTAATGCTTGCGCCGCTTCCTTCACCGATATTGTATCCAATGTTAAATCCGTGCGGAGTAAACTCGCTGTTAATTATTTCGATTGAAGTTTTGGTGCATTTATGAATATCAGCCGCTTCGATATCAGTGAGGTGTTCAAAGCTTTCAACATGCCGCTTCGGAAAAACCATTAAATGCCCCGCATTAAACGGGTATAAATTCATAGTAACAATGGAAAGTTCAGTATAATATAAATTCAGATTTTTGACATCTTCATTTCCATCGCGGATTGAACATAATATGCACTCTGTATTTGTCTTGTCGGCAAGAATATATTTTATTTTTTCAGTATTAAAAAGATAATTTCTCATATATTAAAAAATGGCGAATGGGATATAATCTTTAAAATAAAACAGAACTGCAAGAATGATGCGCGCATAGGCTCCGGCAAAAAGGTCATCAATCATGATTCCAAGTCCGCCCTTGATGCTCTGCAATGAATTTATCGGAAATGGCTTAATAATATCGAAAATTCTAAATAGAATAAATCCAATTATGGCAGACGCAAATGAGAAAGGAAGGAAAATGAAAGTAAGCCACATTCCGAAAAATTCATCAATTACGACACGCTGAGGATCTTTTTCACTAAACATTTTTTCAGCCTGATCGCAGATAATAATTGCGGGAAATGTTCCGAAAGCAAAAAGAAGCGAGATAATTTTCTCTGATTTCTCTTTGAAAACAACTCCGATTATGCAGTATATCACAAGAGCGACCAATGAGCCCATTGTTCCCGGTGCTTTCGGAATTGTGCCGGAATAGAAACCGGTCGCGAAAAATTTTATTATTTTATTTAGCATTGGATTTTCTGCTCCTGTCAACCGGTAAAAAAACATTATAGTTGGTAAATAAATATCGGATGCCTGACCATGCAGTCATTATTGTAACTATCAACATTAAAACATATGGAGTTACAATGATATATTTATATTTAAGGTCAGACATTATTAACGAATAGACAACATCAAATTTAACATACGAATCAGTGTTAAATTGATGTGATAAATCAATGCCCGTACTTCGGACAATAAATACCATTATTATAATTACGATTGAAATCATTTGAAACGCTGTTTTCACTTTCCCGAAATGGGAAGTCCTTATCGAACAACCTTTTTTAATTGCGACATATCGAAGAACAGTAATCATTACATCACGGCCGATAATAATTATAATCATCCATGATGGGATAAGCGGATCAAGAAGAAGAAAACTTATAAGAGTCGCGATTACAAGAACCTTATCGGCAAAAGGATCAAGAAACTTGCCAAGCTCAGATTCAAGATTCAGTTTCCTTGCGCTCCATCCGTCAAGAAGATCAGTGAGCGAAGCAATCCCGAAAACCACCAGCGCGCCGAATTTCATCCAGGGATGCGGATCAAACAAAAGGTATAAAAACAAAGGCAGAAGTAAAATTCGCGACAAGGATAATAAATTTGGAATGTTCATATTTCACCTATCAAATCATATTCAACGGAATCGGTAACCTTTGCTGTGACTATTGTATTAAGCTTAATATTTTCTCCAGTCAAGTAAAAAACTCCGTCAACTTCCGGCGCATCAAAAATTGACCTGCCGATAAAATTCTTATCATCTACTTTTTCTTCAACAATAACTTCAACGCTTTGCCCGATCATAGACTTCAATTTTTCCGTAGAAATTTTCTGCTGCAGCTTCATTATTTTTCTGTATCGCGCCTTCTTAACTTTCTGTTCGATATTTTCAAGCTGATAAGAAGCAGTACCTTCTTCCGGAGAATAAATGAAACATCCGACTTTATCAAGCTTCATTGCGGCAAGAAACTCAATAAGCTCGTCAAAATTTTCATCAGTTTCACCGGGATAACCGGTCATGAAAGTCGATCTGATTACGATGCCCTGAACTTTTTGGCGCAGCTTATCAATAAGCGTCGTATATTTCGCGTAACTGCCGCGCCTGTTCATTGACTTAAGAATATTTTCACTTACATGTTGAAACGGAATGTCAATATATGGAACTATCTTTTCATTAACAGCAATTTCATTTATTATATCATCTGTTAAATTATCCGGATGACAGTACAGAAGTCTAATTTTAAAATTTCCTTTTAATTCTGATATCATTTTAAGAAGACCGGCAAGTTCTAAATTTTTATATTTATAACCTGCAATGTCCTGTGCAATAATATTCAGTTCAATGGCGCCCCTTTCCAGAGCCTCTTTTGAGTCTTTGATGATTTTTTCAGGAGAAAAACTGACAATAGGACCCCGTATCAGCGGAATCGCGCAGTAAGAACAATTGTTTGAACATCCATCCGAAATTTTAATATATTCATATGCTGAACCTGCCGTAAGAGGTTTACGTTCTGTTGAACATTTAATGTCCGCCAACTCTATATCAAATTTTCTAAAAAGTTCTTCTCTGAACTTTTCATCAATGATTCCATAAATGAAATCCGCTTCCGGTATTTCTCTTTTCAACTCGCTAAAATAACGCTGACTGAAACAGCCTACGACTACAATCTTTTTACCGAATTCAGAACTGCTTTCCTTTTTA
>JBFZEW010000002.1:0-7480 GCA_041306665.1 Spirochaetota bacterium
ATTTTTTTCCTGAAGATCAACTAATGACTGAAGATCCGGATTGTTTTCAAACACTTTTTCTTCAATAGCCTTTTTATAAATCAAATCCTGGCGAATGTATTGTTCAACGAAATTATCATGATCGAGCAGAGGATTCTTTGCAATGGCGTCAGCATCTTTTTTGTAAGTATCGATATGCTCTTTATCCGTGTTGTAAAGCGTTTTAAGCTGCGAGTAATAAAGTATTGTATAATCTTTGGCTGAAAGTTCTTTCCCTTCAATTTTAACGACCCATTCCTTGTCGTCAACAGCTTCGTCTTTTTTATATTTACTTATTATTTCCGCATTTCTTTCGATTTTATAAGTTGTTTTCAAGTCTTCAACCAGTTTATTGCCTAATGAAAGAAATTTTTTCTGTAAAAGCTGCTGTTTGATGTAATTTTCAGCTTTCTCAATGTCAGCATTTTTAAACATTTCTTTGTTAGCTTCATATTCTGCTGCAATTTCATCTTGACTTACTACAAGCTGATCTTTGAATTTTTTCTGAGCGTAAAAATTCACAACAGCGCCCTGTGAATAAGTTTTAACATATGACTGGAGTTCGGCGTCATTTTCAAGAAATTTGTCGGCTTTCACTTTATTAAGAACCAGCTCAATTTGGATCAGCTGCTCAAGAAAATTCTTTTTATCAAGAAGAGGGTTTCTCTGGATGTTGTTGAGGTTTTCGGCAAGCTTGTCAATTTCTTCATTGGTTTTTTCTTCGCCGTAATTCATTCTGTGCTGCGCATAGTACATTTTATTGAAATCTTCAATGTAGATTTTTGATGTTTTCTTTCCTTCAATTCGGGCAACCCATTGTTTTGAGCATGAAGTGAGCGCAAAGACTGCCAGTACGAGTATAAATGCCAGTTTTTTCATTTTTTTTTCCTTTTTTTTATGATTTAACGGATAATCTTTTATAATCCGAGATTCCGTAATATGCGTTAAAAAATCTTTTTTCTTTATGCAATAGAAAATTTGTCAGGTAAATGATTGCAACAACTTTTTTAGTTCTGAAAGCTTTTTTTCCGCATCATCTTCGCATATTCTTGCTATTAAAACTTCCTTATCTTTAGGATCAAGCAGCATTCTGCCGTCTGTTTTAAGTATATTAAGCAGGTTTTTGGTTACAATTTTTGCATCTGTCGACATTCGAATTCGTATCGCCCGTTCACCTTCGATTATCTCCTCGATTTGAAGTTCTGTAGCGATAGCTCTTATTCTTTCGAGCTCAATAAGTATCTGCACATTATATGGCGGTTTTCCGAACCTATCAGTAATTTCTTCAATGACATTTTCAATTTCTGCTTCGATTTCGCAGCTTTCAAATTTTTTATAAAATTCAATTTTTTGCTTCTGGTCTGAGATGTATTCATCAGGAATGAATGTGTCAACTTTAAGAAAAACCGGCGTTCTGATTATTTTATTCAACTTATCGCCTTTAAGTCTGCGGACAGTATCATCCAGCATCTGACAATACAGGTCAAAACCTATATCCATTATATTGCCGCTCTGTTCGCGTCCAAGAATGTTTCCCGAACCGCGAATCTCAAGATCTTTCATCGCTATCTTAAATCCGCTGCCTAATTCGGAAAATTCCGATATAACGCGAAGTCTCTTCTGAGCAATTTCATTCAGCGCTATATGGCGCGGATGAAAAAGATAAGCGTAGCCTTTTAGACTGCTTCTGCCGACCCGGCCCTTAAGCTGGTAAAGCTGAGAAAGACCGAACGTATCGGCGCGGTTTATAATAATCGTATTTACGTGAGGCATGTCAAGCCCCGATTCGATAATCGTAGTACTCATTAAAATGTCATATTTACCTTCGAGAAAATCGATCATTACTTCTTCGAGTTCACCTTCAGGCATTTGCCCGTGACCGACCGCGATTCTCGCCTGCGGAACGATTTCTTTTACAACTTCAGCCTGGGAATCGATCGTCTGCACTCTGTTATGAACATAAAAAATCTGTCCGCCTCGGCTTAGTTCACGTTCTATCGCCATTTTTAAAATGTCGGGATTGTCTTCAAGAACATAAGTTTCGACAGCCTGCCTGTTTTCCGGCGGAGTCTGAATGATCGATAAATCCCGGATGCCTGCCATTGACATGTGAAGAGTGCGCGGAATGGGTGTTGCGCTTAGCGTAAGCACATCGACATGCGAGCGAAGCTGTTTAATCTGCTCTTTATGTTTTACGCCGAATTTTTGCTCTTCATCTATTATTAAAAGACCTAAATTTTTGAAAAAAACATCTTTCGAAAGAAGCGCGTGAGTTCCGATTATGATATCAAGTTTACCCGCGCTCAGAGCTGCTTTGTAGCTATTAATTTCCGATTGCGATCGGAACCGGCAAATTACTCCGATCGAAACCGGATAATCCTTGAAACGTTTTCTAAATGTATTATAATGCTGCATTGCGAGAACTGTAGTCGGCACTAAAATCGCGATTTGTTTTCCGGCCATTGCAGCTTTGAACGCAGCGCGGATGGCAACTTCAGTTTTACCGAAACCGACATCGCCGCAGACAAGTCTGTCCATGGGCTGGGATGACTCCATGTCGTCCTTTACGTCTTCAATTGCCGCTAGCTGGTCGGGAGTTTCTTCATATTCGAAATTTGCTTCAAATTCTTCCTGCCATGCCGTGTCCGGCGGGAATTGAATTCCTTTCAGAGCTTTTCTTTTCGCGTAGATAGTAATCAGCTCATGCGCGATTTCTTCAACGTCTTGCTGAACTTTCGCTTTAATTCTATTCCATGCGGATTTTTTGCCAAGGTTATCGATGCGCGGAGCTTTATCCTCAAAACTCATATATTTCTGAATCATGTTCATCTGATCCAATGCGACGAAAAGTACATCGGAATCAGCATATTCTATCACGATGAAATCTTTTTCAATGCCGCCGGCTGTCATTCTTTTAATTTCGCGGAAAACTCCGATTCCGTGATTAATGTGCACAATGTAATCTCCCGGCACAAGATCAAGGAATGATGCTATCGGAAATGATTTTTTACTGCGGAATGTTTTTTTCTTTCTGTATGATTTTCCGAAAATATCCTGATCGGTCAAAATGACTGTTTTTAATTCGCTACTTTCAAATCCGCTGCTGCATGCCGCGAGAATTATATTTACCGGCCTGCCGCTCTCAATCGCGAGAAAATCAGTTCCTGGCGAAAATTCGCCGAGAAGATCGGAAAGACGTCGCGCTTGACCTTCGAAAGACGTTGCGATTATGATTTTCCAGTTATCATTTATTTTTTTTGTAATATCTTCCCGCAGCAGGGAAATTTTCCCCTGAAATGAATTAATACTCTTAAAGTCAGGGCGGATTGAACCCGGAGTCGCGACGAAAGTGTTGAGCAGAAGGGATTTGGTTTTAAGCTCATTAATTATATTTTCATGAATTATTCTGTCAGGGTCAACCGTGAAGAATTTATCCTTTTTTCTTCTATGAAGCTCGTGAAATGTATGAATAGAAGTTTCCGCCTGCGCAGTAAGCTCCTGAATGTTGAATGAAATCAAAGGAGTATCTTCCTGAAAATATGAAAAAACAGGAATGCATTTTATCATCTGCGGATAAATGTCTTCGATTCCGGTGAAATAATTGGCCAGCGTGCCGTTCTCAACAGCTTCGATAATATGATCCGGAAAACTGAGTCCAGCGATATATGCTTTTTTAATAATCTCACAAATGCTGTTTTTATCAGCTTCAGAAAGATATATCTCTTTACGGGGGATTATCTTTATCGAGTCAGTGCTTTCAATCGATTTTTGCGTTTCAATGTCAAATTCGCGTATTGATTCAAGCGTTTCATCGAAAAAATCAAGGCGCATCGGGTTTGAATATGAAGGAGGAAATAAATCGATAATTCCGCCCTTTACAGAAAACTCACCGAAACCTTCAATGCGGTTTACTCTTTCATAGCCGTATTCTGCAAGCATGCCGATCAGATCATGAAAAGGATAGTCGTCATTGACATTCAGTTCAATTTCACGTTTTAAATAATAGCTGCTTTCGGGAATTTTTCTGAGCAGCGCGTCCACGCAAGTGACGATAATAACGGGATCTTTTTTTATGATGCTGTAAATCGCGTTGATTCTTTCCCGTTCAATTTTATCTGTCGGTGAAATAAATTCATAGGGAAGAGTATCCATGGACGGAAACTGGCAAATACATTCCTCTGGAATAAATAATGTCAGGTCCATCGCGGTTTCAGTTATTGCTGCATTATTCCTGCATATGACTATTATCTGTTTTTTTGTTTTTAAAAACAAGGCGGCGCTTATTAAAGTAAATGAAGACGGAGAAATCCCTTCGACAGTCATTGGTTCTGTGTTTTTTAAATATTGAGCGATCTCTTTAAATCCGCCGCTTTCAATGTATGATTTAATGAAATTTTCAAGAATCATTTTAAAAGTATGATGTTACTCCGCCGTAATATTTATCTTCAGTGTAATAAAAATCAAAAGAAACTCTTTGCTCAAGATATATTTTCCTGTATTTATTCCTGTTTGAAACATACTCATACGCATAATATGCACTGGCTGGATAGCCGACAGCAGCCGCTCCCATCATTGCATAAGAAAGCACCGCGGTATATATGTTTATATTGAAAAACATGTAGATTGTGACTCCGGCAGTAAGCGAAATTGTTGACGCTGCTGCGAAAAATATGGAATCATAATAATTTGTGTTTCGGTTGTAATGATTCATGTAAATGAAACGGGAGTAATTCTCAGGATTGATATCATTGAGATCGGCTGAAATGTTATTATCAACCGTAAAACTGCCGCTGATTGGATATTTTCTGAAACCAAAATATCTTCTGTCCGGTTTTGAGGCGATTTCATACGTGTAATTTCCATTTTCGAGTTTCAACTCCGCAGCAAGTGAATATACGCGCATATCATATATGGTTGGTGTAAATGATGTTGAAAAAACAGTTGAATCGCCGCGTTTTATCACAAGATTGTATTGCGCTTTTTTTTCAGAATCGGTGTAAATGTCTTCCCAGATGAAATACGCTAAATTCCCCTGAATAGATTCGTTATTCGGATAATTCAGCGGGCTGGAAACTGCTCCATAAATAAATCGGGAACAAAACAGTAGGACGATAAATATTGTTTTTTTCAAAAAATCTCCCGCGATTAACAGTTTTCAGAAATTTATTGTTAATGATTATGTCAATATGCCGCATATTTATTAACAATAGCAAGAATATTAAAAATAGCTGTCCTGTAAATAAATAATTTAATTTTTAAATTATTTTAACATATTAAAAAAAATTTTACTTTGACAGCTGGAATGTGAATTTTAATTGAAATTATCGAAAATCTGTGATTTTTTAATATAGGCGGTAGAAATGACTGAAACTGGAATAATTTCAAAAATTGATGGGCATTTGGCGCATATTGAATCCGAGTCACCAGGCGGTTGCGCTGCATGTCAAATGAATAACAAGTGTATGATGTCAACAGATTTAAAAAAATGTATAGTTATTGTTGAACTCAATGAATTCAATGTTTCACCGGGCGACAAAGTTGAGTATTCATTCCGGGAGTCGTATTTTATAGGAATTTCAGCTGCATTGTATCTTGTTCCGGCAATGCTTATTATTTTCTGTTCCGCGATAGGATATTTCGCGGGGCGTAATTTTTTTAATGATCTTGATATCGGGGTGATTATTGGCTTTACAGCCGGTGTTTTTCTATCGATTTTTACCCTATTGTTTTCCGGGAAAAAAAAGAGAAATTTTCCGCATATAATTAAAAAATAGAATAATATAATTTCAGCGTAATTTCCGAAAATAATAAGGGAACTTCTATAAACTAATGTTTTGACTTTCCCGTGCCGGCAGAAATGCTGATAAAACAGTATTTAAGATTTTTTAAAACAAGGAAATACTGTTTTCGGTAAGTGCGCGTAAGATGGATAAAAATAGAGCTGTTTAAAAAAATAATATTTGAAATTTAAAAGCATTGAATATCACATGTAATAATCCTGTAAATATCATGAAAATCGAGGGCATAATGGGTTTAGAAGTTGTAGAAAGCAAAAAACAGGAATTGAAAAATGAAATTGATCTGCTTAAACATGAATTTAAGGTTGAGCTTCCGAAAAAAATTGCCGAAGCTCGGGAACACGGCGATTTAAAAGAAAATGCCGACTATCATGCTGCGCGTGAACGCCAGGGTTTTGTGCGCGCAAAAATATCTCAGTTGAGTGATGAACTCAGAATGCTTACCAATCTAAGCTCGGAAGATATACCGGAAGATAAAGTCGGTTTCGGTTCGACAGTTCTCATAAAAAATACGGTTTCCGGCGAAGAAATGGAATTTACCTTCGTAACAGACGCTGAAAGCGATCCGTCTTCCGGAAAGATTACAATGTTGACTCCATTTGGAACAGCACTTGGTTTCATGGATGCGGGTTCAGTTGTTACGGTTGAACTTCCGGTCGGCAATGAGGAATTTAAAATAATGAAAATAAAAACCATTCATGGTAATGAAATTAAGGCACAGGAATAAAATGGCTAATATTAAAGAATTTAAAGGTTTACGTCCTACGTCGGAACTTGTTGCAAAAATCGCGGAACTCCCGTATGATGTATGCAGTTCAAAAGAAGCAAAAATTAAAGCAGGGAATAATCATTACAATTTTTTTCATATTTCCAAACCGGAAATTGATCTTCCAGAGGATATCAATCCCTATGATGATGCTGTTTATCAGAAAGGTGCTGAAAATCTGAATTCCTTCATAAACAATGGATATTTTAAAGAAGATTCTGAAGAGAAGCTTTATTTTTATTCGCTTGTGATGAACGGAAGGATGCAGTCAGGACTCGTGACATGCGTCAGCATTGACGATTATCTGAACAATGCCGTCAAAAAGCATGAGTTTACTCGTGAAGAAAAAGAAAATGACAGAATTAGACATCTTGATGTCCTGAACGCTCAGACTGGTCTTGTTTTCCTTCTGTACAAAGAAGACGGTTCGAAAAAAGATTTATGGAAACGCGCTCTCGCAATTAATCCTGAATATGATTTTACCGCGGATGACGGCATACGGCACATTTTCCGCTTAATAGACGATAAGGGCATGATTAAAGAATTTAAGGATTCTTTCAAGAATGAAATTTTATATATTGCTGACGGACATCACAGAGCTGCGTCGGCTGTAAAAAACGGTGTCGCGCGACGGGAGAGAAATAAAAACCATAAAGGCACAGAAGAATACAATTACTTTCTTTCGGTAATTTTTCCGCATGATCATCTGCATATCATGCCGTATAATCGTGTTTTGTCTGATCTGAACGGAATGAGTGAACTTCAGGTTCTTGAAAAAATCGGACAAAAGTTTAAAATTGAAAAATCAAATCAGAAAGTCACTTCTAAAAAAGGAAGCTTCTGCATGTATCTTGCAAAAGAATGGTATACTGTTACTGCGGAGTTTGAAATTCCAGAT
>JBFZEW010000003.1:0-5150 GCA_041306665.1 Spirochaetota bacterium
TTTTTTTGCAAGTTCCATCGCCTCTTCGACAGTTACTTTTCTTCCCCATTCATTTATTTCAGCCATGTCGGCATAGTCACGAAGCGCGAGACATGTGTCTCGGCGATCCGAAATGCTGCAAGGTTTTCCGTAATAGTCCTGTGCTGTCCGGCAGATGCAATCTATTAGTACAAGTCTATCCGCTGAGTCTTTGATGATATTAAAATATTCATCATAACTTTGTATTTTGTGTCCGCTTTGTATTTTATGATTGATGGGTAGAATTCTTGTTTGTGGTTTTTTTGTCGTTAAAAATTCAAATGCGAATCTCTCCAGCATGTAACCGAAACTCATTTTAAAATAATCCATTGATAAACGTTTTACCTGAAATTCATACATGCCGACGACGAATGGAACAAGCCCGAATAATTCCGGCTCTTTACGGTAAATTATGGCAGCTTTTTTAACCATGTCAAGAAGATGATTTTTAACTGCTTCGACATCTTCGCGCTTAAGTTTCTGCGATATTTTTTTCGCTGATTCCATTGTAAAATTCATGCTTAACGCGATTTGTGCTTCTTCCGGCGAATAGAAATGTTTTAATATCTGGATTTCCTTTCCTGATTTTGTGCGTGGATACCTTATCGGCATGCTGTCGAGATGTTTCTGAAGGTCTCTATATATTTTTTCATGTTTCGAATTCATTTTTCTCAGATTTTAGTAAATTTTAAAATTCAATTAGACTTTATGTTTATAAGAAATAAATCATATATTATTAAATTATCAAAATAAAAAAAAGAAAAATAAAATTATTTTACGTATTTAAATAAATTAAGTATGATTTCGTTTTAAAAGTCATTAAAATCCCGGAAAAAATGAATATAATTAATATTGAAATTACTTATTAACCGGCAAAAGAATCTGTAAGTGAAATCCGTTTTCATCATCAGGAATAATTTTTATCATTCCTGATAGTTTATGTGTTACAAGATTATAAACAATATGCATTCCAAGTCCAGTGGATCCTTGGGAACGGTTTGTTGTAAAAAATGGTTCAAAAATATTAGTTTCAGTTTCTTTGCTTATTTTTTCTCCGTTATTGCTGTAATCAATTTCAAGCAGATTTTTATCTAATAGGACTAATTTGATTTGAATTTTACCATGTCTTTTGATGTCATTTTTAAAACCATGTATTATTGAATTCATAATAAGATTTGAAAAAATCTGATATACTGCACCAGGATATGTTTTAATCTTAAGTATTTCAGGTTTTGTTTGATTTATAATTATTTTCATATTTTTTAAATTCGGTTTTAAACTGAAAATGATGTCATCTATATATTGGGACAGATTTATTGTTCTCAGTTCATCATGTGCCTGGTCTACAGATACCATTTTGAAATTTTTAATTATCTGAATTGCCTTTTCCAGATTCGTTTCAATAAGGGTAGTTGAATTGTCAGTTACTTCAATATACTCTTCAAATTCAGATTTTGTTATTGTATTGTCTTTTATTTTTTTTTCAACTATCTTTGTTTTCCCCTTTAAATGGCTTGAAGCAGTTTTGGCTATTCCAACAGGTGTGTTTATTTCATGTGCAACTCCAGCAACAAGATTTCCAAGAGATGACATTTTTTCAGCTTCAATCAGGTGGTCCTGTGTTTTCTGAAGAGTATTTAAAGTGTTTTCCAGTTCAGATGTTCTTTTCGCGACAAGCGTTTCAAGAGTATTTTTGGATTGTGAAATTGATTGAACCATGCGGTTAAAATTTCTCGTTACAATTCCGATTTCGTCTTCATATGAAATGTCAATTTTGATATTGTAATTATTGTTTTCAATGCTTTTCACTCCTTCTAAAAGTCTCATTACCGGTTTAATGATACTTTGATTAAGGAATAATGGAATTAAAATTATTATAGAAATTGTAGAAATTAAAATAAGCCAAATAAGTTTAGATGTAATTAAATGGACATCTTTTCTATAGTCAATAATTGGGAATCCAATACGGTAATATATACTATAATTTTCAGTATCTAATACAGAGTAATAATAATATCCTTTCTCAAGATATTTTACAAATCTCCTCTCCATTGAATTTAGTGATGCAATGTCATCTTCAGTGTTAAAAGCATTCGTCGAAAATTGGAGATTTCGATTGAATAGAATTTTACTAGATTTTTCAAGGGAATTTAATTGGACAATGAATGCTACATTTTCGGGAATACGTTTATATAAATTGTTTTTAATAAGATAGGGTATATATTTAATTTATGTTTTTTTCGAATTATCATAATTTTTTTCAAATTCAAATAAAATAAACATTCCCATTGTTGTTGTTATTGAAAGCAGTACTACCATTGATATAGCTATAATTTTGTAAATGAAACTGAAGCTGATATTTGATTTATTAAAAAATATTATTACATATCCAAGATAAATGAATAATAAAACAATGTTCATTACAATATTTAAATTTGTTTCAGAAATTATATCTGTTGTAATGAAAACTACTACAAAAATCGCAAGCAACATCTCAAAAGTTACAAGAATTGCATAACTCCTGGCGGCTCTTGCTGCTTTTCCGGAAGGTTTAATAATTTTCTTAATAGAAATTAAAAATTTTATAATATTAAATCTGAGTTTTCCTTTTAGTGTGTTAGTACATTCAGAGAAGGAAGAATCAAGTTTCCCATGGTATCCTGAGCAGTAAATTGTTTGGCGTAAAAAGACAATAATTCTCCATATTGAAAGCAGTAAAATTCCAGCCGGAACATAGACTGACCTGTAAACTGAACCATATCCTGTTTCATTCAGACGGACAGTAGCAGTTTGTGCTCGAAAAAAGTAGTCTATGAGACTGAGAAAACATATAATCATTGAAACAACAAGTACAATATGATGTTCTTTTTTTACAAAGCGTTGAGGAAATCTATATGCAAATTGAATCTGTATTGCAACAGAAAAAACGGCTGCAATTGATAGATACCATCCGGAATTTCCAGCCGGACTGTAAACTGAATAAGCAATGAAATACCCTATATTGAAAATAAAAACTGACAAAAAATGCAAAAGAAAGAGAATTTCCCGGATGTCAGATGGGCGTTTTAGAAGTATAAAAATACTCAACACCAGTATCAGAATGATTGGGGTTGCTCTTCCGAATGCTATCGGACTTATCAGAAATAGATCAAAATTCATATGTAAGTATAGTTTCTTTAATTAAATGAGTCAATAAAAATTATTGAGCGCTATACCAAAGAGCATATTTGGAAATGAATCAGATTCTCCTATAATAAAATATACTGCATTAATGGAGAAGAAAATGAATAAACTTATGCTGGCTATTTTGATAATTCCGGTGATTTTATCTTGTGAAACAACTGATAGCATTTTGAATAAAAAAAGTATTTCTTCTAATGATTTGTACATCCCAAGCGAACTTCCGAATGTTCCGGATAATAGCGGGAACATTCCGGCTGAAAGTGACGATGTGATTTATGTTTCAAATGTTGAGGAACTTGAAGCGACAGTGAATCTCACTAAAAAAGGTAATTGTACTGTTATAATTAAAGATGGTGTATATATATTGGATTCATCTCTATTTCTGACAGGTAATAATCTGACGTATAGAAGCGAAAGCGGAATGCGCGAAAATGTAATCATCAGCGGCGGAATGAGTAAAAAAGGAAGCGGAGGAATTAATTCCATTTTCCAGATTTCAGGAAATAATTTTACTTTGCGTGATATGTCATTAGGCAGATCAAAAAATCATGGAGTTCAGATTCTTGGCGAGTATGATAATGCTGCCGATCATTGTTATATTTCCAATGTATGTTTTTTTGATATTAAAGAGCAGATGATTAAAGGTTCATGGAACAGTTCTAAACCCGGGAATCACGCGGATTTTGGAATTGTTGAATATTGCCTTTTTGAATACACTGCAGGTCAGGCTTATCAATATTCCTGCGGCGGTATTGATGTTCATCGCGGACAGAACTGGCGTGTTAAGGGTAATATATTTAAAAACATTAAAAGCCCCGAAGGAAGACTTTCAGAAGGAGCTGTTCATTTTTGGAATCATTCAGATGGTACTATTGTGAAGAATAATAAAATATACAATTGTGACAGAGGAATTATATTCGGTATGGATGGAAGTCCGCATTATAACGGTATTATAATGAATAATATGATTCACGTAACAGTTGATGCTGGAATTTACATTTGTGAGTCCGTTAATACGAAAGTATACAATAATACAGTATATAATGAAAGCGGTTATCCCAATTCGATTGAGTACAGATTTTACTGCGATGGTACGGTTATTGCGAATAATTTCACAAATCGAGCGATATACGCGAGAGATGGCGCTGATGCCTGTCTTCAATCGAATTTAATTACACCAGATTTAACGTATTTTAAAAATCATCAGTCGGGTGATCTTCACATTACGGGATTAGCTGAAAAAGCGATAAACAAGGGTATATCTCTCCCTGAAGTGATTGAAGATGTTGATTTACAAAGCCGCGTCAATTCTTTGTATGATATTGGCGCTGATGAGGTATTATAATTTTATGATTTTATCGAAAATATGGGAACTTCTAAAATCTGAAGTTTTAATGTTCTCTTGGCGGCACAAATACTGATTTTTGGAAGTGCCCATAAGTAATATATCCTGCTTTGTATGAATTTCCCGACTTTATAGACGGGATATTTTACGTAAATTACGGTTTATACGACAAGTGTTGGAGGGAAATGCTAAATGTAATTTCAATTTCAACCGATATTTAGAATGAGAAAGAAATGGGGAAATTATCTTACTGTCTGAACACGAATTACTGGAGATTGTATGCAGCCATTGTTTAAAAATTTTATTACAAAAACAACAATTCTTGAAACTGAAAATCTGCCGTTAAACAGGCTTGATTCAAAAATCCACTCTAATGACAAACTTCCATGGATTGTTAAAAAAACAATTTTTGTCGATGAAAATGGAAATAGGATAGATAATTGCATTAATAAAAAGAAAATTCTTGTTGAATTACCGACTAGCAAATCGAAAGATAAAAAAACAGCAAACACGCTTCCTCAAGATAAAAGAGCATCATCTCTTGCCGAGAATGATGATTATTTCATGAATCCATTTGAGTATCAGCCAACAGTGCATACAGAAT
>JBFZEW010000004.1:0-3348 GCA_041306665.1 Spirochaetota bacterium
ACTTAACCATAAACGTGATTATGTGATTAATCATAATTCCAGGCTTATTGATCTTATCAGTAAAACAAAAAATTGCATGACTTACGAAGAAATTTGTGAAACTCTGCCTTCAGATACAAAAGCTTTATCAACTCTCAAGGAAATTAATCCTGTTCTGATTGTTCCGCTCAGAGGCAAAGGAAAACTTAACGGTATAATTGTGCTTGGAGATCGAATTAATCAGCTTCCTTTCGACAGCGATGAAAAAGGCTATCTTCTTGATATCGGAGCGCTTGCTGGAATAGCGATTGAAAACGCGTATCTCTATGAACTCGCTACAACTGACATGATGACTAAGCTCAAAATTCATCATTTTTTTCAAACAACTTTAATGGAAGAAAGAGAAAACGCTTTTAAACGAGAAACGCCATTGTCTCTTATCTTTCTTGATATTGACAACTTTAAGCACTTTAATGATAAATTCGGCCATATTTGCGGTGATATTGTGCTTAAAAGAGTCGCGAACATTGTTAAGCTTAACTGCAGGCAGAATGATATTGCCGCGCGTTACGGCGGAGAGGAAATGTCGGTTATTCTTCCGAAAAGTCAGCTTCAGGCCGCAATTGTCGTTGCAGAGCGAATAAGAAAAAACATTGAAGCTGATGTTGTAAATTATGAAGGTAAAGATCTTTCAGTTACTGTTTCAATCGGTGTTTCACAGTATAATCCGCTTACGGATAAAACAAATAATGATTTTGTTAATCGCACTGATAAAGCTCTGTACATGGCAAAAGAACAAGGAAAAAATAAGGTTTGTTACATTTGATGGAACTTCTAAAACTAATGTTTTAATGTTTTTTTGTTCTCACAAGCCTGATAAAACTAGCACGTACGATTTTTAAAAAAAGGTATGTATTGATTTTGGAAAGTGTTCATAATGGATGCTAATTTTTAATATATTATCAAAAATATGATGTTTTAATGAAAATTATTCGAATGAGACATAATTTTCTGCTTTAGAGGTCCGAAATCGTATATTTTTATTGACAATATTTCTTCAATTATATTTATTGTCTCTATTGCGTTCAGGGCCCATAGCTCAGTTGGTTAGAGCATCTGACTCATAATCAGAGGGTCGTAGGTTCGAGTCCTACTGGGCCCAAATTAAACAGGAAAATAGAGGTGAAAATATGTACGCTATAGTAGAAATTGCCGGAAAACAATATAAAGTTGAAAAAGACATGGTAATTGACGTCGATAAATTAAACAAAAAAAGCGCTGATTCAATTGATGTTGAAAAAGTTCTTATGTGCGTTGATGGCGAAAAAGTTCTTGTCGGTAAACCTTATCTTTCTAATGTGAAAGTTAAAGCTACCGTGATGACTGACATTAAAGGTAAAAAAGTCCGCGGTATTAAGTTCGAAAAAAGAAAAAACTATACAAGAACTCTTGGCCACAGACACGAATTTACTCAGCTTAAGATTGAACAGGTTGCTATTGCTTAATTGATTATTTTCAGAATCAATGGTTTTGAAAATAAAATACCGGCAGATAAAATTGAAATTGAATTTCAAGGTCATGCCGGTTTTGCAGTTAAAGGAAATGATATTGTCTGCGCCGCAGCTTCTGTGCTTGTTCAGACTTTGCAGTTTACAGTATCGAAAGAATTACAGCTTAATCAGGAAGTTGTAAAAAAAGATGATCTTTATAAACTTACAATTTTTAATAATAACGAAAAAAGCGTCGAGCTTTCACTCTTAATTAAAAATTGTTTGTGCGGTCTGGAGTTATTGCAGCAGAATTATCCGGATCACTTGAAAATTTTTCAGATAGGGGAAAAATAATGGCTCACAAGAAAGGTGGCGGTTCCACCAGAAACGGAAGAGATTCAAACGCGCAGAGACTGGGCGTTAAAAAATTCGACGGGGAATTAGTAACGGGCGGAACAATCATTATCCGTCAAAGAGGAACAAAAGTTCATCCGGGAATTAATGTCGGTAAAGGAAGCGATGATACTCTTTTCGCAAAAATCGGCGGAAAAATAAAGTTTGAAAGAGTCGGAAAAGACAGAAAGCAAGTTTCTGTTTATCCTGCATAATTAAACAGGATAATGTAATTTTACGGTAGCGTAAAGTAATTATTGCTTTACGCTATTTTTGTATAAACAGGATAATATGGCGAAATTCACTGATAAAATCAGAATACGGGTAAAAGCAGGACATGGCGGAGCGGGAGCTGTTTCATACCGCCGTGAAAAATATGTCGAGTTCGGCGGTCCCGACGGCGGTGACGGCGGCAAAGGCGGAAATTTATATTTCATTGGCAGCCGCAGACATTCCAATCTTTCCTATTTTCTTCCTGAAAAACTCTATGCAGCTCAACGAGGCGGAACAGGCGCGGGAAGAAATAAAAACGGTTCTGATGGCGATGATCTTATCATTAAAGTTCCTGTTGGAACTGAAATTATCGATTCGGATACCGGAGATGTTCTTGAGGATGTAGTGGATGATGAAACAACTCACTTGATTTGCGAAGGTGGAGTTGGCGGCAAAGGAAATACTTTTTTTAAAACATCTACTAATCAGACGCCAAAATTTTCACAGCCCGGCGAAGAAGGTACCGGATTTAATATTACATTGAATTTGAAGCTCATTGCCGATGTTGGTCTTGTCGGTCTGCCGAACGCCGGTAAATCAACTCTACTTGCCGCGCTTACAGCGGCTCATCCGAAAATCGGTGATTACCCGTTTACAACATTGATTCCGAATTTAGGCGTCATAAGTATTGACCGTCAGAAAGACATTAAAATTGCAGATATTCCCGGAATTATCGAAGGCGCTCACATGGGTCTTGGACTTGGTCTTTCCTTTCTTCGGCATATTGAACGCGTTAAAACAATTATATATCTCATCGCGATTGATTCTGAAGACATACATCACACTTATGAACTTCTTCGTGAAGAATTGAAGTGTTATGATGAAAAACTTTTAGATAAACCGTCAGTAATTGTAATTAACAAAGCCGACATGGTTGACTTCGATGAACATTATATTGATGAGTTAAGTAAAACTTTTAAAAGCAGACCATTATTTATTTCAGCAAAGACCAAATATAATATTCAGTCTGTTATCGATAATATTAAAAATCTGGTGTAGAACATGCCGAGGAAAAAATATTTAAAAAACGTAAAGCGCATTGTAATTAAAATAGGTTCTTCATCTTTAACAGATAAAAATATTCTTTCATCTGTTAAAGTAAAACGTTTTGCTGATGATATCGCTGCTGTTACCGCGAAAGGTTATGAAGTAATAATTGTTTCTTCAGGAGCGATAAGCGCGGGAGCAGGTAAGGTCAACATACCGAAAAAAA
>JBFZEW010000005.1:0-2583 GCA_041306665.1 Spirochaetota bacterium
CAAGTTCTGCAAACGGGCTTAATGAATCACGAGCTTCTTCATAGGAGTTGTTATTCACCTCAAGTAGAATGGTATTATCACTCTGAATGATAGCAGGCTTATTTGTCATTTAATATGTTTCTCCATTTGCGGATTTAAAAGGATATTTTTGATAAAAAAAAATAATTGTCAAGAATTTATATTATTCAACCGGATAAAGAAGATTTTCGCCATCGATAAAAGTCAGATAATATTCTATGTCATTTTCCAGGTGAAGATCGTCGTTATTGATTTCAAGATGAATCGAGTCGCAGAAAAACTCTCTTACTTTCAGCTTGAAATGTTTGGCTTGAATAAATAGTTGAATAAAAAAACCCTCATCGAATTCTTCAAGAGCCATGTCTTTCAGAGCTTCCAGACGCAATGTTTTAAACGGTGAAAAAAAATCTTCCAGATTGTATTCCGTGGTCAGATTTATTTTTGATGATATTTGTTTGGAAAAATTATAGTTTAGATAGTCTTCAGCCGGAAATTGATTTCCGGTCACGGAAGTATATCTGCTGCAGTTTAAGATATCATAATCCTGAGACGATTCTTTCATTTCTTTGAACGCGCGGATAAATCCCGGATATGAAATATCCAGCAGAAATAATAATGAACAATCATGCATTTTCGCATAATCAAGCGCGTTTATCAGGCATCCGCCGAAACCAAGAGAATTTTCATGCTGAATATATTTTACCTGGCTGTCTGTTTCTACAATTTCAGCAGTGTCATCTTCAGAGCCGTCATCAACGATGAGTATTTCAAAATCACTGTCGATTTCCTTCGAAAGTTTGATTATTGCCTCATTTATAATTGCTGAGCGGTTAAATACCGGCAGTACTATCAGCTTTTTCAAAATATATCCCCATTTTTCTATATTATTACTTCATTATTTTAGATTGAGTTTTTTACAACAAGTTTTTATGAGAAGAACTAAAAAATGGTTTTTATGCTGAAATTCAAAGCTGATTTGTATATTTCGCTTTTTTTAAAATAAGCGGAGACTGAAGAATTCAATTGGACATTATTTGTTAATTTACATGAAATTTCATTGCTGGAACGGTAATACTGGCTGTCTGTTTTTTTTTCGTAGAATGCAGTTCTTAAACTAAATTTTTTTTCATTTTGAAAACTAAATGATGTTTCATAAAAATCAACGGTATTGTTGAAATTTTCATTTCCAGCGTATGCTGAGAATGTTATTTTTCCCGATAAATGTAATTTCGCGGAAACAAGATTATTACTTGTTAGATATGAACTGCCGGAATTTTTCTGCTGTGATGATTTCGCATACAACTCCAGCGAGTCAGAAACAAACACAAGTTTACACGAATTCGAAGTTAAATACTTAAATGAATAATCTGCGTAAATTTTTTTTTCAATTTCTTCATCTGCTTCAAGTCTAAAATGACTGCCGATTTTAAAGCAATTCGAAAGGCACAAATATTCAGAATCAACGCTTCCGCCGGCTTCTCTACTAAAAGGAGAAAAATAATTTAGGCCGCGTTTTTTAACTAAAATCCCGCTTTTTGCCGTGTTTGTGCTGAATTTAAATCCCGCGCAAAAAATTGAATTCTCAGAATTGATTTCATCTGGATTTATTTCTGAAGAAGAAATTTCGTAAAAAGCAATAAATGAATCAAGTTGATATTTTAGTAATATTGAAAGATTATTATATTCATCTTCATATTGTTCACTGAAAGCATGTTTTTCCCAGCTGATTTTTTCATTGTTTTGATTTATGCAAAGATTCAACCAAAGCGCTGAAATTGTAAAATTATTAAATAAAATAATTTCACTATTGTTGAAAATACAGTTTGATAAAAACAGTTCGGATTTATCGGGTGAGGGATCCGAATTAAAGATAATTTCATCGAGCGAAGACGCGATGTGATTGTTTTTATCCGTGTTTGAGTAAACTTCATCGCAGGAATAGATGAAGATATTCTTGAGAATGATGTTATCTTTGCTGATTAATGATAAAGAAATTCCTGCACCGGAAAAATTTTTTCCGGATTTTGTATCATCCGGAATAATTTTCAGGCTTTCGATGTTGAGATTATAGACGTTATTTCCGGAATTGTCCATACTGCCGATTGAAGTCTGGCATCCATGACTGACAAAAAAATCTCCGGCAAAGAAACTTATTGATTCATTTCTGTTTTGAATGAAGAAGTAATACTTTTCTTTTCTGTAAAATGAAATTAAATCATAATAACTGAAAAAAGATAGTAACAAATTATTCCCATCTGAAAATTCAAAATCATTTTCGGTCCATGTCGCCCGGCTGTTTTCATCATAGTCGCTGCTGCTGTGAAAAGATGATGTTGTTTTCACCGTAGCGAATAACAGTTTTGTGAAAAAAAGAATACTCATTATAATCAGAAAGAATAATTTTTCGCGCATATAGTCTTCACTTTAATTTTTTCTTCAGTCGTCAAATTATCAAGAGTATCAATCCACTGAAGAATAAATTTAAGACTGCTTCTGCCGGCTTTATCCGAAATGATGTAGGCGGTTTTTGGTGAAATGCCCTCTGTAATGAGAATTTTCAAAAGT
>JBFZEW010000006.1:0-4795 GCA_041306665.1 Spirochaetota bacterium
TTTTGAGACAGAAATAGACAAAGATGATATTGTGCAGTGCCCGCAATGTAATTCAGAAAAAATGCAGAATTTAAACATCAATATCGGTTTAAAAGGCCAGTGTCACAGACATGGATATTAAAAAAAATTACAGGAGGCAACAGTATGCCGGGATTTGACAGAACAGGACCAGTCGGTAAAGGTTCAATGACAGGACGCGGAATGGGAATGTGCAATGAAAACGCAGGAACAGCAAGAGGATTCGGAAGAATGTTTTCCGGGTGCGGACGAGGCATCCGCGGGCGCGGCGGGTTCAGATTCATGCAGAATTCAAATACTTTTAATGATGAGCAGACTATTGATTCATTAAAGAAACAGAAAGAATTGCTTGAACAACGCATTACAGCAATGGAAAAAGGAACACAGAGCAATGAATAACATTTCAATAGCATTTGCAAGCGGCAAAGGAGGTACCGGCAAAACCTCTCTTGCCGCAAATTTTGCTAAATACCTTTCACAGGATAAAAATGTTCTTCTTTCAGATCTTGACGTAGAAGAACCAAATGTAAATATTTTTTTTCCGGATAATCATAAACCGTTAAAATCAAATATGAGTACAATAAACATTCCCGAAGTTGATAAGGTAAAATGCACGTATTGCGGTGAATGCGCTAAAAAATGTAATTTCAATGCAATTGCCGTTTTTAAAGACAGAATTTCTATTTTTAACGAGCTATGCAAAGGATGCGGAAGATGTTTTAACGTCTGCAAAACCGGCGCAATTCATTTAAAAAAAACTGAAATCGGAAAGGTAAATGAATACTCAAATGAGTCTCTTGCTATTACAGAGGGAGTCCTCAACACAGGAGATATTCACACTAAAAGTCTGATAACAGATGTAAAAAATTACAAGCACTGTGAAATAAATATTTATGACTGCCCTCCCGGAACAACCTGTCCAATGGTTGAATCAATACTTGATGCTGATTTTGTAGTTCTTGTTACGGAACCAACACCTTTCGGTCTTCATGATTTGTCACTTGCCATTGAAGTCGTTCAGAAATTACAAAAGAGATTCGGAATTATAATTAATAAATCAAATGATAATGATTTCATTGTAGAAGAATATTGCGCTCAAAACGGATTCCAGGTAATAGAAAAAATTCCATTCGATAGAGATATTGCAAAAAAATGCGGTAGAGGCGAATTTTACTATAATGACGATTCATACAGTTCGAAAATGCAGAAAATTTATGATCATATCAAAGGAGCTATGATATGAAAAAAATAGCATTTGCAAGCGGAAAAGGCGGCGCGGGAAAAACAACAATTTCCATGTCTTTTCATAAATACATTAAAGATGTTTCTGTCTTTGCGGATTGCGACGTGGATGCAGCTGACGCATTTTTACTTTTAGAAAAAGAAATATTACAAAAAGAACCGTTTCATTCCGGTTTTAAATATTCCATAAATGAAACTAATTGCATTCAATGCGGAGAGTGCATTGCATCATGCATCTACAATGCAATTAAAAAATCCGATAAACATTACATTGATGAATTTGCATGTGAAGGATGCGGAGCCTGTGAAGATGTCTGTCAGTGCAATGCGATTTTCAGCAAAAGCAATCACTGTGGAGAACTTTTCATCGCTGAAACAATTTTTAATTCCAGAATGGTATATGCCCGGCTTGTACCCGGCGAAGACAATTCAGGTAAACTTGTGCATGAAGTAAAAAAAGTTGCTCACCAGCAGGTTTTAGAATCCGGAAAAGAGTTTCTGATAATCGACAGCCCTCCGGGAATAGGCTGTCCGCTAATGGCTGCAATTTCAGGAGTAAATTTATTAGTCATTATTATCGAATGCTCTCAATCAGGATTTAAAGATGCGGTTCGTTTAATGGATGTTGCCGGAAAAATGAAAATTCCTTTTATAACTGTTCTTAATAAATCAGGACTAAACCCTGATATTGATCAGAATATTGAACAGTATCTGCAAGCTGAAAAAAAACATTTAACAGGTAAAATTCCTTTCGATGAGGAATTCGTACGTATCCTTAACAGGAAAGAACTGATCATAGATTCGGAAATACTTTCCGGAAATCTTGAAGACATATTTTTAAAAATTAAAAACATAATAACTTTGGAGAAATAATTATGAAAACAGCAATACCTTCATCAGAAGATAAAAAAACAGTATGTGAACATTTCGGCCGTGCAAGATATTTTGCCGTTATTGAATCCGGCGAAAATGAATTTAAATTCATTGATAATGAAATTAATCTTAACGCGACTCAAGGCGCGGGAATACAAACATCAACTGCCCTTATTAATGAGGGAGTGACTGCCGTACTCTCACCGCATATCGGTCCGAAAGCCTTTGATGTTCTTAAATCCGGCAATGTAAAAATGTATCTTTTAACTGAAACAGATTTAACGCTTGAAGACGCATTAAAAAAATTCACAAATGGTGAGCTTTCTGAAATGGAAGGATTCAAAAAATAAAATGGGAAATCTGAAAATTACAACACTGATTGAAAATGCCGTGTATGCTAAAAATCTTACGGCTGAGCATGGATTATCTCTACTAATTGAAATAGATGGGAAAAAGATTCTGTTTGATACTGGCCAGAGTAACAATTTCATCAATAATGCACGAGAGATGAATATTGATCTTTCAGATGTCGATTTGTGCGTAATCAGTCACGGTCACTATGATCATACCGGAGGACTTCCATCTTTTCTTCAAATTAACAGCAATGCACGCGTTTTCATAAATGAAAACGCGTTATTACGAAAATTCAACAGCAACAATGAGTATGTCGGGATTCCTGAATTACCGGAAAATTTTCAGAACAGATGTCAATCGGAAAGTGAGACAATTAAACTGTTTAAAGACATATACCTCATGCCTTCCGCTTCAATGTTCTACGAGGATGATGTTCACATCAGCGGATTCAGTTTTGAAAAAAACGGTCTGCGCATGCAGGATGAATTCGCCGATGAACAGACTCTTGTCATAATCAGAGATCAGTCACTCATTATAATCAGCGGGTGCTCGCATCGCGGAATATGCAACATTATCAGGGATGCGGCTGTTTATTTTAAACTGCCTGTCTCAATGGTACTCGGGGGTTTTCATCTGAGTAAAGAAAGCAACGATAAAACCAAAAAAGTTATTAAAATTCTAAACTCATTTAACATTGAAAAATTCGGGGTATCTCATTGCACAGGAATTGAAAAATTTGCTTTAATGAAAAAGCATATGGATTCTGAAATTTTTTATAATTACACGGGAAACATAATAAAATTTTAAAATAAAAAGGAAGGCTAATAAATGGGAAATTTAAATGCAAAAGAAAAAATCGCAATTCCGCTGGACAATGGAATTTTAAGCATGCATTTCGGACACGCGGATACATTTGCAGTGTATTACATTGAAGACGGCAAGATAACAAAAACCGAACAGCTGACACCTCCGCCTCATGAACCGGGTGTTATCCCAAAATGGCTGAATGAAGTTAAAGCAACAAAAATCATTACAGGCGGTATCGGTCAGAGCGCAATTAATTTTTTCAACGGATTCGGAATTGATGTTCTCTGCGGCGCGCCAGCAATTGAACCGAATCTTCTCATGGAATTATATTTGAAAAATGATTTAAAAGTATCAGGTTCAGTCTGCGATCATAAACATTAATTACTAAAAGAAATAGCGCAAAGCACGCAAAATTTCAAGTAATATAACTCCGCATGCCGAGTCAAAATCCTGCACAAATTTAAACCTGATGTTTGATGATTTGTGCAGGATGTACACTGGCGTGTCATCTGTCTGATAAATTGGTGACGCGATTTACCGATAGACAGCTTATACTTTGAATTTTTTTATTGACATTTAACGCAGTGTTAATATTGATTAAAATATGAATATTAAATTTGCTTCATTCGGTGAAAACAGAATTTCTCTGCAAATCCCGTTTGACAGAAACATCATTTCCGGTTTGAAAAAGATCAGCGGATGCAGATGGCACGCGGATAAAAAAGTATGGTCACTCCCCGATGTTCAGACAAATCTTGATGCGCTTTTAAATGTTATTTGTGAAAACGGAATCAAAGAATGCAATACCAATTATAACGATTGTTTAAATGAAAAAAGCACTATAAATGAAAATTCAGAATTATCAGCCGCAATCTGGAAGGAAATTCGAATCCGGGCTTACAGCAGACGAACCGGAAAAATGTATGTTCAGTATAATGAGGAATTTTTAAAATATTCCGGTAAAAATGCGGACAGAATTGTGCAGGATGATGTTACCTGTTTTTTGAATCATCTTGCAGCAGATAGAAATGCTGCCGCATCGACATTGAACTGTGTAACAAATGCCCTGCGTTTTTATTACGGAAACGTTTTAAAGAAAAAGTTTATCTATGAAATACCACGCGCTAAAAAAGATAAAAAACTTCCTGTAGTTCTCAGTAAAGAGGAAGTAAAGCGGTTGATAAATGCAGCACATAATGAGAAACACAGATTAATTTTGTCAATTGCCTATTCAGCCGGACTCCGTGTAAGTGAAATTGTGAATCTAAAAATTTCAGATATTGATTTTGACAGACAAATTATTAATATTAAAGCTGCAAAGGGAAAAAAGACAGAACAACACTACTTTCAGGAAAGATTGAAAAACTGATTTTAATATATATGAAAACGTATAAACCGGAAATGTGGCTGTTTGAAGGTATAGAGAAAAGTAAAAAAATAACAGTCCGTACTGTACAGAAAATATTTGAACACGCACTGAATGAAAGCGGAATTAAAAAAT
>JBFZEW010000007.1:0-4620 GCA_041306665.1 Spirochaetota bacterium
CAGGTTTATAAAATTTCAATTTCTAAGCTTGCTTTTGTTGGTTTTTTGTTTTTTTGGCCTCTGTTGATGTTGAAATATGCTGAAAAACTAGAAAAACCAATTTCTAAAATATTTTTTGATAGTTACGAAGAATATAGAAAATTATTGTTGGAATTTAAAATATATTTCAAAAAAAGGTTATGTTTAATACTTAAAGAATAAAAAAACCACAAAAAAAACATAAACAACGTCATATTAAATAATCATGCTAATCAAGCCATGCTCATTTCTTAAAAAAATCCGTTCTAAATAATTCGATTGACAAATTTAAAATTTAATTATGTTATATTTTGACTTTAAGAACTATTATTTAGGTAAAAATGAAAAAACTATTACTATTATTACTCAGTGTTTTTATTCTTTTCTCTTGCCAGGAAGCTCAAATCAAAACTGAAATGAATAAAAAGGATGAAATTGTTGCTGCAAAAAAAATAGTTATCCTGCTAAGAACTCCTCAAAGTTCAGCTATTTCACGAGAAGAAATTTTTTCTTCAATAAATGCATGGATGTACGGATATTTTAAAGAAAAGGATATCTATTTTATCCCCGATTTTAAGGAAAATCTGATTGAGTATGCTTCACAGGAAGAATCCTTTTATCAGCTTACGCCGGAAAATGAATATTTACAACACAAATCAATCGGTATTGTAAATCAATTCACAAAAGAAAATATTTCTGAAATTGAAAGTGCTATTACGAAGAATTCGGCCGATCTTCTGCTGATTTTTGAAGTAAATGCTGTTTTTTCCGAAGCAATGCAGAATATGTCATATAAAACAGTAATTACAGTGCTTGATAAAAACGGTAATTTGTTATATCTTGATCATCAAAATCAATATGCTGAAATTACAAAACCCGGTTATGGTGAAATTAAACCTGATTTATTAAATAGAATCGGCCGTCGAATAACTGATTTTCTTGCTGATACTAAATTCATAAGAAAAATTTAATTTAAAAAGAAGGCTTCATAATGAAGAAATTTATTTTTTTAATCTTTTTTTCTGTATTATTGATTTCCTGCCAGAAAAAAGAAAACATTATCATGGAATCGGCTTCTGGCCCGGGAGAAATAGTTCTTACAGAAGCTGAATATCTCATTGATGCTAAAGTCATTTCCGATACAGAATATCTCATCATTTGCAAAGGTTATCCAAAGCCAGGATTGACAAACTCTGTTCAAATTGAAGGTACTGCAAAAGATGCTGCGCTGATATACGCTCAAATCACCGCTAAAAAGCGCCTTAAAAACATAGATGGTACAAAAGGCACCATCCGCGAATTTGAATTTAATGGTGAATTTGGAATTGTTAATTATGTCATCGAAGCTGATAACATTAAATCTTACATCAAATAATTGATATTTCACGGTCAAATTACTTGATTTTTATTTCCAATCAATTATAATATTTCATATTTCATTTAAGGATTTATTATGATTAAAGAAATAACTGATAAAATTCTTTCGCTGGCGAAAATTGAGTGTCCAAAATGCGGTTCCCCGATGTCACTGAAGAACTTTTCTCAAGCTGAAGAAATGTTCCGCTGTTCACACTGTAATTCTATTTTTTTAGGAGAGGGCTCGCTAAATAAGAACGCGGGTATCACATTTTCTCCACGTCCTGAAATCTCAATACCAAAAAAAATCTCCATTTCTCAGTCTGACGGCTTTTATATCATTACAAGAAAATGGTTCGGAGCAAAGTATTTTTTCTTTCTTTTTTTCGCGACTTTTTGGAGCATATTTATGATCACATGGAATAGTATTTCAATCACGTCAGGCGCGTATATAATGGTTTTATTCGGTCTGCTGCACACTGCTGTCGGCGTTTTTGTCGCCTATCTTGCTTTAACCGGATTCGTTAACAAAACTGATATTAAATTAGGGCGCGGAAAAATCATTGTAAAACATTATCCTCTCTGGTGGCCGGGTTCAAAAGAATACAGCGCCGGTGAGTTTATTCAGTTTTATTCAATGGAAAAAATCCAACGCGGTAAAAATGGAACCACTTATTCATATGAATTGTTCGGTAAAACACATTCCGGAACGCAAATTAAACTTATCAGCGGACTTGAAACTTCTTCACAGGCTTTATTTTTTGAACAGAAGATTGAAAATTATTTAGGAATTAAAGATGAAGCGGTTTCAGGAGAGATTTTTCGATAATTTCTCTTAATTTCATCATTTTCCTGTATTGTTATCCACCTTTTTTTATGAAATATGAATGCTATAAACAAAAAAACTCTGATTTTCATCAGAGTTTTTTGTTAACCTGTCTTAAACCTGTCTCAAACCTGTTTATAACCTGATTATAACCTGTCTTAAACCTGTTAATTAACAGGTTTGAGAGACTACTTACGTTTCTTCTTTTTCTGCGGACCGTGACCATGACCGGTTTGTTTAACTTCAGCGATAAAAATTCCGGCTAAATCAACATTAATGTTTTTATGTTCCGGGATTTTTTTATATACATCTTCATCACAGACAAGAGTTACAACCTGCGGTCCGACTTTCGCGACGACAAGCGGCATTTTTTTAAATTTCAGCAGTTTTGGCATCTGCTCAAGTACCTGTTTCGGCATGTTGGCATCGGACATTCGTGCTCGTTTTTTCTCAATTACAAATATGTTCGCGTTCATCTTGTGCTGATTAATCATTGCTTTCTGCTCGTTTACTCTCGCGGCAAGCCTCTTCCTTATGAAATACACTGCTATCACTATTAAAATAATTACTACCGGCAATGCAATCCAGAATATATACCAGATATTCATGTGTCCTCCATTAATTTTCTATAATCTGCAATTTACTATTTTTGTTTCGAATATGGCGTTCGCGCCCAGATTTGCCAAAGCATCCATGACAGCTACAGTTTCCTTGCGCGGGACCATTAATTTTACGGCAACCCACCCTGCTTCTTCTAATTGCGACACTGTCGGGGATTCATAACCCGGCGCTATTTTTTCTGCTTCTTTAAGTTTGTCCTCGCGAATGTTATATTCCAATATGCTGTATTTTTCCGCAATCAGAATTCCTTCTATTCTTTTTTTTATGCGGTTAATGCGCGCGTCATTCTCAAGCGCTTTGCTGCATATCAATTGTGTTTCGTATTTTCCGATTTCGCAGAAAATTTTAAGACTGTTATCGCGAAGACTGTCTCCGGTTTCAACAATATCAACGATAGCGTCCGCGAGACCCAATGCAATCATTATTTCCACAGAGCCGTTCATTTCAATTATCTCGATATTAACGCCATTAGCTGAAAAAAACTGTCTGGTTATGTTTGGAAATGATGTAGCTATTTTTTTTCCTTCAAAGGCGGATATTTCCTTTTCATTAAAATTATCTTTTACCGCGACGCATAATCTGCATCTGCCGAAATCAAGAGGCAGAATCGCGGAAACTTCTTTCTGTCGTTCCAGAACAAGATCACTTCCGGTAATTCCGCAGTCTATCACTCCGCTTTCAACAAGAACAGGTACATCGTCTGTTCGCACGAATATGAAAACAATATCATCGTTTGTGCATGTTGCATATAAATTTCTGTCTTTCGCCCGGAAATTAAATCCTGATTTCTGCAGAAGTTCAATCGCAGGTTCGCGCAAGCGTCCTTTTCCCGGCAGCGCGAACCGGATTCTGTTTTTATCATTTATCATTTCTGTTTTCTCCCGGCTTTTTCAACAAGTCCGCTTGTACCGAATCGTTTTTCAAGCTCTGCGCGCAGGTCATCTATCGTAATATTTTTATATCCGGCAAGCACAAAAGTATGAAAAAGCAGATCGCATATTTCATATATGAGATGTTCTTTATCTTCTTCCTGCGCTGCTTCGCATACTTCAGCGGCTTCTTCGGTAATTTTTGAATTTATTTTTTCTGTTCCTTTCGAAAAAAGTTTGGCAACATAACTTTCAGACGGATCTTTTTTTTTCCTGTCTTCAATTACATCAAACAGCATTTGAAAAATATCATTCTGAGGCATTTTGTCTCCATTTTTTCCAGTTTTTACGAGATTATTTTCCTTATTGCAAAATGTCAAGTAATTGCATGTAATATATATAACTCCTTGCGCGGAAAAAGTAGTTGATTTAAAAAAATATGAATTTATAAAAGAAACATAAATCAAATTGCATAAACAAGGAAAAAATATTGTCAATTTCAAATAAAATCAAATATCTCAAGCAATGCTATGTTGCTGAAAACAGCAATTCTGTAATTTCAAATATTTTTTCGCCGAAAATCGAGTTTCCGTATTTTTTCAGCAAAGAAGAACTTCTTATCGGGAAAAAAGCGCATCTGTATATAGACAATGATGTTACAAAAAAAATCGCCCAGAACTGCTATTTGTACAGTAAGGAAAAATCCGTATATTACGGAACTGCTTTTGTTGCCGGTATTAAAATGAACGAAAAAGGAGAAGAAATCAGGATATGCGCTCCTCTCTTTCTTTTTAACGCGGAAGTAAACACTGAGAATGTAAAAACTTCCGGCAAAGTCCGCGAGGCTCAAAAAATTTCCGCCGATATTTCAAGCGTGTCAGTCAATTACGGTTTAATTTTATTGTTACTTGAAAATAATACTGACAAAGC
>JBFZEW010000008.1:0-3354 GCA_041306665.1 Spirochaetota bacterium
CTTTTTCTTCAAGACCGTCAAGTTCCTCTTCCTGACCGACATTCGCAGCATAGCATACAACTTCACAGTTATATGTTTCAATCAGCCATCTTACTATAACGGAAGTATCAAGACCTCCTGAATATGCAAGAACTACTTTTTTAACATCCATTCTGTCCTCCGGTTATTTCATCAGCATTGCCATAACGGCTTTCTGAGTATGAAGTCTGTTTTCTGCTTCGTCAAATACTATCGAATTTTGTGATTCTATTACGTCCGCGTCGATTTCTTCGCCCCGGTGAGCGGGAAGGCAGTGCATAACCAGCGCGTTTGGACAGTTGTCAGTCATGAGTTTTTTTGTAATTTTATAATCAGTAAAATGCAGCTTTCTTTCGTTGGCTTCATCTTCCTGACCCATGCTTGCCCAGACATCAGTGTAAAGATAATCCGCATTTTTCGCGGCTTCATTGATGTCGTTTGTAATCAGTATTTTGCTTCCGCTTTTTAATGCGATTTCTTTCGCAGCATCTATGATTTCATCTTTAACTGTATATTTTTGCGGTGACGCGACTGATACGTCAATGCCTAAGATTGCTCCAGTTAACAGCAGAGAATTCACCATATTATTCCCGTCGCCTATAAACGCCAGCTTAATTCCGCTGAGTTTTTTGTTTCTTTCGAATACTGTAAAGTAATCCGTTAGCGACTGGCAGGGATGATAATCGTCAGTAAGTCCGTTAATTACTGGAATTAAGGAATATTCTGCGAATGTTTCAATTTTTTCCTGCTCGAAAGTCCTGATCATGATGCCGTCAAGATATCTTGAAAGAACTCTTGAAGTATCAGGAACTGTTTCGCCTCGGCCGATTTGAATGTCATTCTTGCTTAGAAAAAGAGCATGCCCGCCAAGCTGAAACATTCCTGTTTCAAATGAAACTCTTGTTCTGGTTGAACTTTTTTCAAAAATCATGCCTAGAGTTTTACCATTAAGTATGCGGTGATTTTTGCCTTGTTTCACCTGTTTTTTGAGCTTTGCAGCAAGCTCAAAAATTGAGATAATTTCATCTCTTGAAAGATCCGTATCTTTTAGAAGATGGTTTGTTCTTAATTTTTTAATTCTCATTTTGCTGCTCCTTTAAAAGCTCTTTAAATGTTTCAAGTCCTTTGAGAGCCGTTTTTTTATCAATATTCAGAGGCGGAACAAGCCTGATTACATTCCCGGCAGTACAGTTGATAATTAGTCCCTTTTTTAGAGCCTGTTTCACGATATCAAGTCCTTCTCTGTCGAGTTCAACTCCAATGTGAAGACCGATTCCCCTTACATTTTTAATGAGACTTATTTCTTCCTTCATTTTATTCAGTTCGCTGAAAAAAAGTCCGGACATTTTCATTACATCATCAAGAAATTCCTTCTTTGAAATTGTTTCAAGTACAATTTCAGCGGCTTTGCACGCGAGATGATTTCCGCCGAATGTTGTTCCGTGAGTTCCCTGCGACAGCACTTTGGAGAGTTCATCGCTTGCGTGAAGAGCTCCGATGGGAAGTCCCGCTCCGAGTCCCTTCGCGAGGGTCAGCAGATCAGGCGTAATGCCGTAGTTCCGGTAAGCAAAGACTTTGCCGGTTCTTCCAATGCCTGTCTGCACTTCATCGGCGATGAGGAGAATATCGTTTTGTCTGCAGATTGAATAAACTTCTTCAATGAAAAGTTTATCGACAGGCCGGATTCCTCCTTCGCCCTGAACGCATTCAAAAATTACACCGCAGTATTTGCCTGATTTGACTTCGTTACTGAATGCTTCAATATCATTGAATGGAAGGTAGGTAAAACCCGGCACAAGAGGTCCGAATCCATTGTGAATTTTTTCCTGTGCCGTTGCAGACATTGCGCCGAATGTCCTGCCGTGAAACGATCCTGAAAATGAAATGATATGATATTTTTCAGGATCTTTCGAAATTCCGTATTTTCTCGCAAGTTTGATCGCTGCTTCATTCGCTTCTGTTCCGCTGTTTACAAAAAGGGTTTTGCCGTCGAATGAGTTTTCAGAGATAAGTTTTGCGGCAGCTGTCTGGTTGCTGTTAAAAAACCAGTTGCTTGTATGAAGAATCGAGTTCATCTGTTTTTTTAATCCTTTCATTAATGTAGGATTATTATAACCCAAAGTGCAGACCGCAATGCCGGCGAAAAAATCAATGTATTGTCTACCGTCCTGGTCGTACAGAAAGCATTTTTTTCCTTTTTTAAATTCAACCGGAAGTCGATTCCCGTAGTTTTGAAAAAGATATTTATTGTCTTTTGAAATTATATTTTCGATATTTGTCTTCATTTTAGCTCCATAAGTGTTTCTATAAATAGAAATTGTATTTTTGTAATGAATGAATAGATGTCAATTATTAAAAATATTGAAACCTATAAAAAAAATATGTTTTAATTGGGGAAATAGATATGTTGGCAGTCAGCGGACTGCCCGGAAGATTGAATCAACTTTAGTGTGTTTTTTATCGCTTGTTCTTTTTGTTTCGGCAAGTCTGGCTCTTGACCTGTAAAAAGGCTGCATTGATTCCTGAATTTTAATATTCATTGTTTCAATGATCTGTTCAAGTTCGGCACTCATGTTGTCAAGATCAGTTTCTCGCTGTCTCAAATTCTGATAATCTCTATGGTTTTTTGCGATTTCATTTTTTAACAGTGCTATTTCTGTATCTTTGATTTTAAGTTCGTTTTTAAAATCTTTTTTCAGTTCATGTATTTTGAGTTCATAATCAGTTTTAAGTTCCAGGACATGTTCTTTCAGTACTCTGTCAGATTCCTGTTTACAGAGTTTTCTTTCCTTAGTTCTCTCCTTTCTGATAAGGGTTGAAAGTTTTGACTTTCTTACTAACATTTTTTCCTGAAATCCTTAAAAACAAAGAACAGCAGATATATATCTGCTGTCAATGATAATATCAGAGAAACTGCTGATATTACATGGATTTATTTTTTTTCTATTATTGTTAATTTTTTTTGAATATCGTTCAATCTGAATTCAAGCGAATTCAATATCCAGAATTGGAAATGTTCGAGCTTTGTCTGTTTGTGCATCATCCAGATAATTTTTAATGAAATAAGCAGAATACCGAATTCCATTGAAATCATTGGAGGTAGAGGAAGATCGAGCTTCATCCCGTATCGGACAATATCGAAAATAAGCAGGAAAAATATTAAAATGACAAAAATGATATTCATTACTTTGTTTATCCTGCTGTCTTCAACTCCGCCGATCATTCCGACTACCTGGCGGATTTGTTCTTTTTCCTGTTTATACCGCTCCAGCTCTTTTTCCAGTTCTTCTCTTTCCATGATCATACCTGTAAATATTTTTTTTCAGTATATATTCT
>JBFZEW010000009.1:0-15064 GCA_041306665.1 Spirochaetota bacterium
GCGTCATGCTCATATACGATTAATACACCAGTCGATAAAAGCGTCAACGTGCAATCTGAAAAATTCTGCGGTACTGAGCTTACAGTTAAAGCGGCGAAAGACTCTACCGTCACTCTGCATAAATACATTGCCGTTGCCACAAGCAGATACTACAATCACGATGAACTTATCCGCCAGTCGGCAGCAAAAGCCGCATCTGCGAAAAATAAATCTTTTACAAATCTATTCGCGGATCACGTAAAGGAATGGGGAAAACTCTGGGAGCATGCTGACATTAAAATTGAAGGAGACCTTGAAGCACAACAGGGAATACGTTTCAACATTTTCCAGTTGTATCAAACCTATCAAGGTGATGATCCGGCGCTCAACATTGGGCCAAAAGGATTCACAGGCGAAAAATACGGCGGGGTTACATACTGGGATACCGAAGCATATTGTCTTCCTTTTTACATGAGCACGAAAACAGCCAATGTCGCAAAAAACCTTCTTATATACCGCTACAATCATCTTCAGAAAGCGTATGAAAACGCGGCAAAGCTGGGCCTCCAAGGAGCGCTCTATCCAATGGTAACGATCAACGGCGAGGAATGTCATAATGAATGGGAAATAACATTCGAAGAAATTCACCGAAACGGCGCGATTGCTTTCGCTATTTACGATTATGTCCGTTATTCCGGCGATGAACCGCATATATGCCAATACGGATTTGAAGTGCTTGCAGGCATATCCAAATTCTGGGCATCACGATGCAATTATAATTCATTCAAAAATAAATACATGATACTCGGAGTTACCGGCCCGAATGAGTATGAAAACAATGTAAACAATAACTGGTACACGAACAGAATCGCCTCATGGACTCTCGAATACACGATAAAATGCGCTAATCTTCTCGCTCAGAAATACCCATCTGACAGGAAAAGACTTTTCGACAAAATCAGCATCAGCGAGAATGAACTGCTGAAATGGCAGGACATCATCGACAAAATGTACTATCCGCATATTGACGAATATAATGTTTTCGCGCAGCAGGACGGGTACATGGATAAAGAGCAGATTCTTGTTAAAGATCTGCTGCCGCAGGATCTTCCGATTAATCAGAAATGGTCTTGGGATAGAATTCTCCGTTCACCTTTCATCAAACAGGCGGACGTTCTTCAGGGCATTTACATTCTCAATGATAAATACGACACGGAAACCAAAAAACGGAATTTTGATTTTTATGAACCGCGCACTGTTCACGAGTCATCACTCTCACCGTGCATATATTCCATTATCGCATCAGAAGTCGGATACAGGGAAAAGGCGTATGAACTTTATCTGCGCACCTCAAGACTTGATCTCGACAACTACAACAATGACACCGAGGACGGTCTTCACATTACATCAATGGCGGGTACATGGATGTCGATTGTTTACGGTTTCGGCGGAATGCGCGTGAAAGAAAACATGCTCAGCTTCAAACCGTTCATTCCTGATGGATGGAAAAGTTATTCGTTCAGAATCAATTACAGACAATCACTCATTGAATGCAGCGTCTTTAAAGATCATTACGAAATAAAGCTGCTTGAAGGCGATAAGTTAGATATTACTCTTTCAGACAAAGCATACACAATTACCGGCAAAACCCCTCAAAATATAACTTTCTCCGAGTAGTTATTTGGCTGCCGAAAGGCAGCTTTTTTTTTCATTTTCAAAAACAGACGAACGTCTTGACGCCTGTCGACAGTCTGAGATTAAATAATCTCTAAAATTTTCTTGTTTTTATCATAAACTTCAATGGTATTAATAACATCATTATTAAAGAGCTCCATTGAAATTCTTTTCAGAACAAGCTTTAATTCATCTAAAGCATAACGTGAATTACCGCTAATTGAAATATTCTCAGTATTTTCACGAAAAATTTTCATTTCAAACGCTTTTCCGGATAATATAGTATAGTTTCTGTCATTTTCAATTATTTCGGAAACTTCGATATCATCATACAATTCTTTGCTAAGGAGCAATTTAACATTTTCTAGACTCCTTTGCGTGCGTATAACTCCTATAAAAATGAAAAAATCCATGAAATAACCTCTATACATAATCAATTATAGAACATAATGAATAAAAATTCAAATTAATAAAATTGCATAAAATAACATTTTTAATTTGACAAATAATCCGATAATAGAACTACTTATTTAACAATCAAAATTGGACTGAAATAATGGTTCAATGACACGGTAATACCGTAATTTTTTTTAGGAGTAATTTATGCAAGGCAAAGTTAAATGGTTCAACGACCAGAAAGGTTTCGGATTCATCACATCTGAAGACGGAAAAGATTATTTCGTTCATCACAGCGGGATCAATTCTTCCGGATTTAAAACACTTAAAGAAGGCGCAGATGTTGATTTTGAAATCGAATCTACAGATAAAGGGCCAAGAGCTATAAATGTCACAGCAGGGAAGTAAACTACACAAGGGCTAACGCCCTTGTTTTTTCATTCTTAAAAAAACCACACATAACAAATAAAAATCATTTAAAATAACGAAATAGCATTTTTACATTAATTTTTTGGATTATTATTGACAAATTCAGCCGATATTATGTAATAAGTTATTCTTTGATTTAAATCTAAGAGAGGAGTTTAACTCCCCTCTTTCGATCGAAGGAGTGATAAGTATCAATAGAAACCTTGATACTCGTTTCTGGAAACTTTTAGCTTTTTACGATAGTACTTTACTATTGTTGGTTTGATCATCAAATAGTTGGCAATTATCCTATCAGGCCAGCCATATGACAGAAGCTTCAGCACATTTTTTCTCATTTGTGCCCTCCTATTCTGTGAAAAAAATAATCCGCAAATATTTTATACTTGACCTTCTTTAATTAATCAATCATTTTTTTATAAAATTTTTAATTAATTTAAAAAATACGGCATGGAACACATAATGAGCAAAACTAACAGACAAATCGAAGACAACATAGTTAACAGTATAATCGGCGCAGGCTCAGAATTTAAGGGCGAATTCAAAATTAACGGGCTTTTGCGCATTGACGGTAAATTTACCGGCACAATTGAAACACACGGGAAAGTGCTGATCGGTCAAACTGGTGAAGTTATTACTGATATTGAAGCAAGAGTAGTCGTTGTCGGAGGCACTGTCCGCGGCAACATTTTCGCTCATGAAAGAGTAATTCTGCTTACAACCGGAAATGTCAATGGAAACATCATTACTCCGAGTATTGTCATGGAAGATGGAGTAAATTTCGAAGGGAAATGCACCATCAACAAGACTATTGAAATCAAAGAGAGTGCTTAATGCGCATTAGTTCTGCATATACCAAAGAACGCGAAAAACTGAAATCCCGCGGCAAAGAAAAGGAAATCGCATCTTCGGATAGCGCCTCATTTTCGCAGATTTTTGAAGTCACCGCGAAATCGGCTTTTTCTCAGACGGTCGAAGAATTCATGAACGACCTGGCTGATCATGAAAAAAAGTTTTTAGATGTTCAGTCCGCGTATGAACTTAACCGTTACAGAACAAAAGTTAAGGAAATTTTAGCGTACATCATGAAAAACAGCATGGAAACCGCAACTCTTCAGCGAAAACGCTCCAGCCGTAAAGCCGATTTTCTCATTATTAAAGAAATAGATCAGAAACTTCTAGAACTCACAAAAACTATTACCGGAAACGGCAACAAAGCCTTCAATCTGCTAAAAACGATTGAAGAAATCCGCGGTTTAATATTTGATCTGACATACTGATTCATGGAACCAAACATTAACATAATTGGACATGAGAGCCGGATTTTATACTTAAGTAAACTGCTGCGCAGCGAACAGCACAGCAGAACTTTATTATTAACCGGAATTCCAGGAATCGGGAAAAGTCTCACCGCGAAATACATTTTCAACAGCCTGATCTGCACAGAAAAAGACTCTCCATGCGGAAAATGCGCTATCTGCAGACAATTTGCCAATAACACATATCCTGATTTTTTTCACATTAAACCCGACGATGACGGGAAAATAAAAATAGGCGACAAAAACGGCAACGAAGACGGGACTGTTCGGTGGCTGATCCGCAGACTCACTGAAACAGCACATTCGGGCAGATATTTCGTTCTAATCGAAGATGCGGACAGAATCACCGAAGCCGGTCAGAATGCGCTGCTCAAGACAATTGAGGAACCAAACCAGGGAACTTTTATTATTCTAACCGCGTCGTCGGTAAATTCAATCATTCAAACCATCCGTTCCAGAACAATGCATATTAAATTCAATCCTCTAAGTCACAAGCAGATTTATGATGTTTTAAAAAAGAAAAACCCGAATCTGGACGATGAATTTCTTGAATTCGCGGCGATCGCATCAGGCGGTTCCGTGGAATATGCTGAAAAACTGTTAAACAATGAAGTTCAAACGAAAATTGAGAGTTTATGCGTAAATTTAAAGAAGATGATTCTTTTAAAAACACCATCTGAAATTTCCTTTTCGCAGACAGCGAAAGACGTCGCTCCTGTTGATCTTACCAGTCTCATGATGAATATTTTCCAATATAATCTCGAAAGTCTCATAACAAAAACTCCTCATAATAAACATTTTGATAAATTATATATTGACGAACAATCAATCATTCTTAAATTGTTAAAAGTATTGGCTTCTCTTAAAAAAAGCGAAGTTTACAACATAAATAAAGATAATGCTCTGAAAGCGATGATTTCCGATATTGACAATCCTGATTCGGAATTGCCTTTTTTTGAGCATGTGCAAATATAGAGGTACGAATGGAACTGACTTGCGTCAAAATTAGAAAGAGCAATCAAATATATTATGCTGATACTAACGGTATTTTCATAAAAGAAAAAAACTACTGCATTCTCGAGACTGAGCATGGAATTGACATTGGCGAAGCTCTTGAATCATCGGCAATTCCGCGCGAAAACATTGAACAGAAAGGTAAAATTTTAAGAGCCGCGACAGCTGATGATTTAATTAAAATCGAAGAGATTTTTGAAACGGAAAAACAGGCTTTCATTGAGTGCAAACAGAAATCAGCGGAAAAAAAGCTGGATATGAAACTGGTAATGGTTAAATGTCTTTTTGATAAAACAAAAATAATTTTCTTTTTCGTCGCCGAAAACAGAATCGACTTCCGAGATCTTGTCCGCGACCTCGCTTCAATTTTCAGAACACGAATTGAGATGCGCCAGATAGGCGTGCGCGATGAATCCCGTTTAATCGGCGGATACGGCACATGCGGCCAGACTTTGTGCTGCACCAAATTCCAGGGGCATTTCGCTCCAGTATCAATCAAAATGGCAAAGGAGCAGAACCTTAACCTGAATTCTCTGAAAATTTCGGGAATATGCGGACGATTACTTTGCTGCCTCGGCTATGAATATGAAGTGTACCTTGATCTGAACACAGCGCTGCCGCCAATAGGAGCTGAAATTAAAGCCGAGAAACAAGTTTACACTGTTCAGGCGATAGACACGCTGAAACAAACCATTAAAATATATTACATTGATCACCTCATGGAAATTCATAAAAAGCATCTTAAGCAGGACGGTTCAAATTGGACTGTTGCCGAGGAAGTACTTGAAAAGATTGCGCATCCGGAAGAGGAAGACAATAAATTCGATTTTAAGTTTTAGGAGACCGCTCAATGAAAAAGAAATTCTATGTTACAACCCCCATATACTATGTAAATGCCGAACCTCATATCGGTCACGCATATACAACAATTATTTCAGACTTCATGAAACGATTCTATTTAATGTGCGGCTATGACGCGTATTATCTTACAGGAACTGACGAGCACGGAGATAAAATCGTAAAAGCTGCTGAAGCCAACGGATACACTCCGCAGAAATATACCGATAAAATCAGTACTAAGTTCCGCGAAACTTGGCAGCGAATGGGAATAACAAATGATGATTTCATCCGCACTACAGACGAGAGACATAAAAAAATCGTTCAGTCAGTGCTTCAGAAAGTTTACGACAAAGGCGACATTTATTTCGGCAGCTACGGCGGTCATTACTGCGTGGGCTGTGAGAGATTCCTGACTGAAAAAGAAATTATCGATGGGAAATGCCCCGAACATAATGCGAAGCCCCAGTACATCGAAGAAAAAAATTATTTTTTCAAAATGAAAAAATATCAGGACTGGCTGGTTGAACATATTGAAAAAAATCCTGATTTCATACGCCCGGAAAGATATAAAAATGAAGTGCTCGCAATTTTAAAAAATGATGATCTCGAAGATTTATGCATCAGCCGGCCAAAGACACGGCTGGAATGGGGAATTGAACTTCCCTTCGACAGCAACTATGTTACTTATGTCTGGTTCGACGCGCTTATAAATTACATCAGCGCAATCGGTTATCCCAATGACGAGAAGTTTATAAAATACTGGCCTGTCGCGAATCACATGATTGCCAAAGACATTCTAAAACCGCATGGGGTTTTCTGGCCGACAATGCTGAAATCGGCAGAGATACCTCTTTTCGCGCATCTTAACGTGCATGGCTACTGGAACATGGCAGACGCGAAAATGTCTAAATCATTGGGCAATGTTGTAAGACCCGACGATTTAATGAATAAATACGGCAATGACCAGATCAGGTATTTCTTCCTTCGCGAGATGACTTTCGGCAATGACGCGAAATTCACGGAAGACGCGCTGGTAAATAGAATAAACTTCGATCTTGGAAATGACCTCGGCAATCTGATTAACCGTTCATTCAACATGGTTGATAAATACTTCCAAGGAAAAATTCCGGCAATGGGGAAAAATGACGCTGAGAAACCGGATCTGCAGAAAAGACTGAAAGATTCATTTACAACGTATTTCAATGATGTTGAAAAATGCGATTTCAGTCATGGACTCGAAGCTCTGTGGGAATATGTACGTCATTTGAACAAATATATCGACCAATACAAACCATGGACTCTCGCGAAAGACAACGACACTGATACTCTGCAGTCTGTTTTAAGAAATATTCTTGAAAGCATTTACTCGATTGCCGTTTTAATATCACCTGTATGTTTCAATTCAGCGCCTAAAATCACCGATGCACTTTCGGCTGAACTGAATGTAAAAGATATTGAAACTATTTTACAGTTAAACTCCCTTAAAGAAGGAACCCAGCTGAAAAAACTTGACATTCTTTTCCCAAGAATTGAAAAATCCGAAGAAACTCCTATCGTTGAAGAAAAGGAAAAGAAAAATTCCAGAAATGAATCTTCCAATGAAGGAATCATTGACATTAAAGATTTTTTTAAAGCCGACCTTCGCGTGGCAAAAATACTTAAAGCTGAAAACATAGAAGGCTCCGACAAGCTATTAAAACTACAGATTGACTGCGGTCTTGATACCCGCCAGATTATCGCGGGTATTGCTCAGCATTATAAGCCTGAAGACATGACGGGAAAGAAAATAATTATTGTCGCCAATTTAAAACCAGCCATGATTTTTAACAACAGCTCCGAAGGAATGCTTCTTGCCGCTAAAAAGGATAAAAGCAGCGCGCCGAAAGTTATTTTCGCGGATGACTCTATTGAAATTGGATCAAAACTGGGCTAAGGATTATTTAAGTGTTAATAGGCATTTTATCCGACACTCATGACAATGCGGAAATGACAGTCAAAGCTCTTGAGTTTTTTATTAAACGGAACATTAAATTCATCATTCACGCCGGGGATTTAACTTCGCCAAGCATGCTGAAATATTTTAAGCACTTTAAGTGCATGTTCACGCTCGGCAACTGTGACTTGGAACGAAGCAGCGAATTGAACAGCCAATGTAAAAACATGGGACTCCCGGAATTCAAAGAGAGTCATGAATTCGAAGCTGACGGCAAAACATTTAAAGTATTTCACGGCAATAATGTTCCAGCGTTCCGCGAAGCTGTAAATTCAGAAAAGTTCAATTACATAATTAAAGGTCACACTCATTTCTTCGAAGACTACCGCAAAAACAAGTCGCATATAATCAACCCGGGATCCCTCGCGCACGGCGATGAAACTACGATAGCAATACTGGACACGGAAAGCGACAAAGTCGAAAGAGTCGATTTATTCATTTAATATGTAGATTAATTTTCATCTGCCAGCTTTCGCATCATCCAAATTACTAATAATAATTTTATTAACAGCAGTTTATCACCCGTCGGGTTTTCCGTTAGGTGTTATTTTCCCCGGAATTTGATAACAGGACAGCATACATTTCGAAACAGATTTTACTCAATGCCTTCATTTTTATTCACATGAATATTCCTGCGCGTGAAGCAATTAAAATGTCCAATAGAAAAAATCAAACCGGGCGATAGCTTAACTCGAGATACCTTCAATGCGAAGTATTTAATTGAATATTAAACATTAACATATAATTTTTTAAAAAATTTGCAACATATTCCATTTAATTTAGTCAGAACTGATAACAATTATTTACAAGAGGATTCATGAAAATAAGTGTAATGGTTCCGATATATAAAGAATCCAAATATTTTACTGACATTGCCGGGAAAATACTTCAAAACAGTTATGAAAACAAGGAAATTATTGCCGTTGTTGACGGCGAAATGACTCCTGAAATAAGCGACTCTCTTAATTCTTTTAACGGGGAAATTACGGTTATTTATCCGAACAAGCATACAGGCAAGGCTCTGGCTCTGAATAACGCTGTCAAAAAAATATCAACAGATATCATCCTATTTCTTGATAATGATATCATGCTTCCGGATGATCCTGAATTTTTATCATATCTTCATGATGAAATGAAAACCCATGACATTGTGGAAATGCCGAAAAGCGTAATTGTCGAATCAATATATTCGGCAATGATCAGCTATGAATATCTCAGTATCGCCATGGCATGCGTCGCCTTCTCGGCTATTGCCAACAAATCGCCGGGTGTGATCGGTGCCGCATTTGCCGTAAAAAAGGAATTATTCGACAGTCTTGGCGGTTTCAGGCAAGTCGTTCACGAAGACGGAGATTTCGGAGCACGGGCATTTCGCGTTCATGCAAAATATTCATACTGCAAAAAACTGCTGGTAAGAACAAGCATGCCGAATACACTTTCTGACTGGATTAAACAGAGAAAGAGATGGACCCTTATAAATGTTCTTTGGTTCAAAGATAATTTTCTTTACCTGATGCTGCGGACACTCAGACATCCTTCGCTTTTCTCGACATTATTTCTCATCATTCTTCCGGCATGCATTTCAATTTCATTATTTTACGTTTCAAGATATTTCAACATACACCATTTCATACATGTAGTATTCATGATTACTCAACCTTTCAATTTCATATCGGGAATATTACTTTGGTTCACGCAATATTCAATGATATCAAACGGACTTACGAGCATTATGCTTGGATTTGGAGTATCATTGTTTTTTTATTTTATCTTTTCCCGTTTTATAAAATTCCGATTCAATTTTTTCGAATATATTCTGTACTATTTTCTTTATATTCCTATGCTGATTACTATCAATGTCATAATGTTTATCATGTTTATTAGGAAAAAGAAAATTAACATTGACTGGAAAGTATGACAGGAAAAAATAAATGTTAAATGCATTCTTCGAAAGATTATTTCAATAGCCTCTTTATTTTTTTATTTCAGTGTATCAACAGTTAAGCTGCTGAAAAACACTTCTTACGCAAGCAGTGTCAATAATTAAACATTAATCATAATATTGAATGCGGCATGATTTTTTAAAGAATTATTGAAATAAATCCGCATTTAATACCAAAAAATTATCTTGCATTACCTTGAAATCTAATGTAAAATTAGAAAATAAATGTCAGCAGGTGGTTTATGAAAGATCTGAAAAGAAAATATATTCAAATTTTAAAAATCGAACTGGAAGACCTTCATGATGATATAGCTATGTATATTGAACAGATTTCTAAAGACGCTAAATGCGGAGACATTACCAATTATGTATTCATGGAAAATCTGGCTTTAATGAACAATGAAACTGTTGGAATTGGAATTGTTAATAAATATCTCGATTCCATTAATGTCGATGATTACGCTGATATAAACGCTTTAATGGAAAAAATCAAATCTGACCTTAGAAAAAAACTGGAAGATGACGGAATCGCTTTCGCGCTTAATGTTTATCTCGAAAGAAAATTAAAAAAAGTCAGCTTATACGTTTCCCAGACTTCAGAAAAGTAGCATTTCTTTCATGCGGATTACAAATAAAATATTCATTAAGAGCATGAATCATTTCAGATGCTGTCGAAGCTGAACGTATTTTAGAAAATGCCGAGTGGCCAAATTTCAAATTTTTATAATAATATGCTAAAAACCTGTGCATTCTGCTTTTATGATATTCACACGGAAGAGTTTTTTCAAGTTCAAGAATCAGTTCCTCGGCGATTAAAAGCAAATCGACAGTTATCTGCTCCTCAATTTCACAAAGAGCAAATATCCACGGCTCTTGAACAGCCATGCGGCCTATCATGATTCCGCCGCAGGACGTTTCCGTAAGTCTCTTAAAAGCATTCTCAGGACTATGAACATCTCCATTGCCAATGACGGGAATTTTCAGTTCACCGGCTAAAAGCTTTACAATATTCCAGTCCGCCGTCCGCCTGAATGCCTGGTTGCCTGAACGGCCATGAAGCGTAACATAGTCAACACCTTCAGCTTCGAACATTCTGCACAGTTTAAACAGATGTTCCGCATTGTAATCAGGATAACCGGTTCGCAGTTTAACTGATAGATTGCGGTTTTTAAGTGCGCTTCTGCACCTGGAAATTATGTCTCTGCAAAGAGTATAATTTTCAACATGCAGCAATTTCGATCCGCAATCTTTTTTCACAATGTCAGGCGCCGAACAGCCCATATTTATGTCGACACCGAGACAATCATTTGTTTCGGTTAAAAAAGCACACGCGGCCGCCATATCACGCGGATCATTTCCTAACAGCTGATACACAAAAGGTTCATCTGAAGCATTACGCAATGTCATGTGAGCATTCTTAAATCCACCGCGAAGAACTGAACCCGCACTAAGCATTTCACTGTGCAGAATTACCGAAGAAGTAAATTTCCGCAAAGTTTTACGGAATGCCGCGTTAGTAATTTCCGCGATCGGCGCCATTAAAAAATTTGAAGGTAGTTTTCTTATCAAAATTCACATTCCATATGCAGATTCAATTTTCAAATCCTGGACTGAAGCCATTGCTTCGTAAACAGACAGCGGAATTGCAGATGAAAACGAATGAAATGAAAATGCAAGATATGCAGATGGATGCATTCCATGCGGCCGAGTCGCATCGGCAATGTACCATTTTCCTTCATGGTAAGCTTCAACCCACATGTGAAAAACGAAAACAAAATTTTTATTTTCAAAATTTTCAACATACACAGCACCGACTACTCCCCGCGATGGAATACCAGCAGCGCGCAGAAGCGCGGCGCAAAGCACTGCGTGCTCAGTACAATCTCCGCTTCGGGATTTTATGACGTTATCAGCAGATACAATCGGAATACCCGTAATTTTATTGCTGATTGTTTCATATGTAACATACAGCGCTTCCTTTACAGGATCCGAAGATATTTTTACAAGCGCCGCGAGCTCTTTTACTTTCTCATCATTAAGTTTAAGAAGCCGCGTATTCAAAAGCAGCTCTTCGGAGTCATTTTTGCTCAGAGCAGGAAGATTATGAAAACCGGTTTCTATAATTATGCACTTTCTGCCGTTTTCATTATAACTCTTCAGTATTTTCTGGTTTACCGTGTCAGGTAGATTGAAGCTGCCATTCGATGATGTAATTTTAAGCCGCGCGAATTCTTTTTCATCTATTCCGGAGACGTTATCATGCGGCGTTATGCAAAACATGGAATTATCTGACGCGAAGATTAAAACGGAAATTAAAATGCAAAATGGAATGAATGCTGCAACTTTCATTCGTCTATTTGATTTTTTCAAGAATATATTCATTATTCATCATTTGAAAAACGCATTTATACAGCACCCCTGACAAGTCAAAATAATTATGAATTGTACTGACATTTCCGATTTTTTCGATTGAATGAATTAACTCCATTTTTGTCCCCGCAATTTCAACAGTTTCTTTACCGATGATCTCTTCTTCAAGATCAAATAAAACCGCGGGATCAAGCTCTGGGCTGTAATATTTAATTTTTTCTTTTAAACCGGTTTTCATTTTATTTTTTATGAAAATCGATGTGACGATATTTTCACTTATATAAAAATCCTCTTCGAATTCATATGACATTTTATCGTTGCCGTCAGTGAGCGTAACTTTTCTTTCTGAAAAATCCGCAGTTATTACTTCACGCTGCACAATATTGTCATCAGTGACAACTGTCGTAATTGAAGTCGATTTTACTGGTTTAAAATCAAGAGTTTCCCTGTGGAAATATTTCACGATTGTAACAGCCCGTCCAATGGAAATTGTCATTTCAGTTGAAGTTAAATATTCAGCATTATTTTTTTTTACATCGACATAACTGCTTCCGACCCGCGTTCCGTTTACGGTCAGACTGTACTGCCATGTTCCTTCGATCCCGGACTCAGCGCTGAAAAGCTGGCCTGAAAACAATAATACTGACAAAAAAAACAGAATTAAAATGTCACGAAATTTTTTCATTGTATTCACCGGAATTATTTTGCTAAATATTTTCCGCCGAAGTATTTGATACGCTCCGCGCATTTCCCCCGGCCTAAAATTTTCATTGTATCGGCAAGGTCAGGGCCATGCATTCTGCCTGAAATAACAGCACGGCAAGGCATGAAAAGATTCTTTCCTTTCAAACCAGTCCTGTCCTTAACGACATTTACGAAATCATCGGCATAATTATCATCGTTCAGTTGATCCAAAACATCACCCGCGCATTTTATTATTATCTGCCCGGGCTCTGACTTTAAAAGATCCGCGGTTTCACCGTCGACTTCAAGCTCATTAGTCAAAAATATTTCAGCGTGCCTGCCAATGTCAGATAGCAGCTCGCAATAATTTCTACTGAATAGAATAACTTTTTTAAGATATGCTTCGTCGTAAGATTCGATTTTAAATCCTGCTTTTTCAAGGAAAGGAAGCAGCATTTTATAAATTAAATTTTCATCATAAGCGCGAATATAGTTGGCGTTCATCCATTTAAGTTTTTTAAAATCAAAAACCGCCGCGCTCTTTGCGAGATTATCAAGATCAATCTGCGATATTATATCTTCCAGTTTTAAAATTTCCTCTCCGCTTGCGCTTGCCCAACCTAGCATTGAAATATAGTTAACAAGAGCTTCGGAAAGATATCCTTCTTCTCTGTAAAGCGCTACCGACGTGATTCCATGGCGTTTGCTGAGTTTCTTCTTGTCATCGCCCATTACCAGCGCCATGTGCGCGTATACCGGTCTTTCAAATCCTAAAGCTTCGGCAATAAGAATCTGTTTCGGAGTATTTGACAGATGATCCTCTCCGCGTATTACATGCGTAACTTTCATTAAAAGATCATCTATTACAACGATATAATTATACACCGGAACACCGTCAGAACGGACGATAATGAAATCTCCGCCGATATTATCGGAATTAAAAATAACTTTATCTTTTATAAGGTCGTCTATGATAATCTGCTGATTTTCTTCAATGCGGAAACGGATAGTCGGCTTTCGTCCCTCACTGATAAATTTCTGCCTGTCAGCTTCCGATAAATTTCTGCATCGGCCGTTATAAGTGCTTGTTCTTCCTGTTGCTGCCGCATCTGCACGCATGTCCTCAATTTCTTCCGAAGAGCAGTAGCAATAGTATGCTTTTCCGTCCGCGATTAACTTTTCACTGTAAGTTTTATAGATGTCAAAGCGTTCTGACTGCCTGTAAGGTCCGCAGTCTCCTCCCACATCCGGACCTTCTGACCATTCAATACCCAGCCATTTTAAATCTTCCATTATCGATTTTTCAGACTCTTTGGTGCTTCGTTCCATGTCAGTATCTTCAACACGGAGGATATAATCGGCTCCGTATTTTTTTGCTATAAGATAGTTTATAATTGCTGTTCTCGCATTTCCAATATGCAGAAATCCTGTCGGACTCGGCGCGAATCTTACTCTCATTTTACCTCGTTTATCACACTGAATTTAAGTGTAATTTCATCGTTTATTTATATTCATAAAGATTAACTGTCGGACGGCCTGTAACAATTTCATTTGTGTCAAACTTGATTTTTTTTACAAGTTTATGAATCTTTTCAACCACTTCATCGCTGAAAAGAACTTTTCCGCATCTTTGACATTGAAAAGCGGGAATATCTTCAAGAATGAACGTAAAATGATCCTCGCTGATACGATAGCAGCTCTTTCCGTCAATTACTGTTCCGCCGCATGGACACTCCATAACACTTCCTCATTCTCATCATTTGAATGTTTATTTTTCATTTTATATCGATTGTGTCAAATATTTATTGAAAGATAAAACAAAAACTATTAAATGGTCGTAAATACCGCGGATTTATAGGATTGCTTATTTTATATTATGATTTTACTTGAAAAATTAACAAAAACATATTCAAAATCACCTATTCCCGCTCTTGAAAAAGTGAACCTCTCAGTAAATCCCGGCGAAATAACTGTAATTTTCGGCGAAAATGGAGCGGGGAAATCGACTCTTATCAAAATTATCGCGTGTCTCCTTGAACCAACTTCAGGAAACTGCTATATAAATGGTTTTCACGCCGTACATGAAAAGAAGAACGCGAAAAAAATCTGCGGAATGCTAATGGGCGCGGAAACCGGTCTCTACGCGAGACTCACTGCATTTGAAAACATTAAATACTTCGCTGACTTGAATAAGATTCAACCCAGTGAGTTTTCCGAAAGACTTGAATATTTCACGGAAATTTTCAACATGCAGAAATATCTCAACCGCAGATGCGGAGAATTTTCATTCGGAATGAAACAGAAAACAGCGATCGCCAGAGCATTCATCCACGACCCGGACATTATTCTTCTTGATGAACCGACTACTGGACTCGACATTACATCGTCTCTCATCATGCATGACTTTATTTCGGAATGCAGAAAAAA
>JBFZEW010000010.1:0-3296 GCA_041306665.1 Spirochaetota bacterium
ATTTTTCGATTTTTTCTTAATTTTTTCAATGATCTCATCAATAAATAAAATAAAACCAACAAATAAAAGCTTACTTAAACTGATTCGATACTTGAATCTGTAAAATAAATTATTATTACACTCGGTTTCTGTAAATTCAATATGAAAGCATTTCCAATTTTTTTTGCTTTGCTTTTTCTGATAATGCGTTAAATCTGTTCTAACCGTTTTTATATCTAAATGTGTAAATGAAAAATCTAATATTTCTTTAATTAGTGCAGACATTGAAATGTGTAATTCGGAAGCAATTTTTTTGATTTCAATATAAATATCTTTTTTAAGATTCAAAGTTGTGGAAAACATACACTTTCCTCCTTATCTTTATAACGAAAAAAAGAGAAAAAATGTAAATTTTTTTTATTAAATTATGTATTTTTTAGGAGTTTAAATAAAAAAAGCTGCCTTTTTATAGGCAGCTTTGAATCTTTATTTTTCAGTTACAACTGGTTTTGGAATTTTTAATTCCCAGCCCGGCTTGATTAAATTAGGATCTGAGATTTGGTCTTTATTCGCGTTAAAAATTGTTTTCCATTTGAATGGATCATTATAGAATTTCTTAGCTATAATCCAAAGACAATCTTTTAAGCGAGCTTCACGCCATTTTACTTTATAAAGAATGTATTCTCCGTTTGATGAATCAGTATCTGTAACGTTTGTGTCATCCGTAGCTACAAGATTCTGGTTTTTCGGTTCACCGTTTTTAATTACATAAAAAGAGAGTCTTTTGGATTCTTCAGCAGAATTTATTGATTCTACATATTGAGTTTCGTCAAATTGAGATTTTGCTGTAGAAAGAAGTTCTTTTGAACCGTTTAGTTCGTCTACCGCGACTTTAGCGCCAGCTGATTTTTCGGCTTTGGTAATTGAATCTTCAGCTTCTTCGATAGTTTTAAGAGCATATTGTTTCACAGCTTCCATGTATGCTTCATCAGCATCAGCTTTAGCGACTCCAACGGCTTCAAAACCTTTTTTAAGTTCAAGATCCGCAAGCGCGTCTTCAGAGGCTGTAACGTTTTCTTCCGCAGATGTAAGTTTTTCAGGAGCATATTCAGCGGCATTGTATTTTTTCGCTCGAGATAGCGTTTCATTTACTTCATCGATTGCATCCTGAAGCGTGTCTTTTTGTGAAATTGCAGTATTTCGGGCGCTTTTAGATAGCTGGTCGGATTCAAGAGCAGATTCATAAGCTACAACATAATTTTTAGCTTCAAATGCAGATCGTGCAGCATCAAGCTTTGAGCTTGCAGCAGTATATTCGTCAGCGGCAAGTTCTGAAGCATAAGCTTCTTCCGCCTGAAATAAACTTGATTCGGCAATTTCAATAGTTTCTTGAGTCAACAAAGGAAGAGATTTTTCATAGGCTTCGTTTGCTTTAGCAGACGCATCAATTGCTGTTTTTTTAGCATCTTCAAGTTTGTCTTCTTTTATTTGAGTATGGCTTGCCTGAATTAAATCAATCGCCGCAGTGTATTCTGCGTTTGCGTATTTTTCAGCATTTACGCCTTTTGCTTTTGAAATGTCAGCTTTTGCAGTTGTCATTTCCTGAATAGGAATCGGGTCACCGCAGGCTAAGACAAATAATGCGATGGTCAGTGTAAGTGCTAAATATCTAAATTTTTTCATTATATCCCCCTGATATATAAAAATATCCTGCGAATTATCCAGGATATTTGTTTTGCAGTAAAATGATTACTTGTTGAACGATGCAACAGCAGCATCTTCGGAATCATAAATTTCGAAAAATGAAGTCAGTTTCGTTAGTTCAAATACCTTCCGTACAGAAGCGAAAACATTGATTATTTTTAATCCGCCCTGATATTTTTTCAGATTAGATAAACTGGAAATAAGTGCACCTATACCCGATGAATCTATGTATGATACTTGTTCCAGGTTTATAATAACATTATATTTCTGCTCTTCGATTAATTGATTAATAATATCCTTAATTTCAGGAGCATTATAAAGGTCAATTTCTCCCTCTATGTCAAGAACTGTTAAATCATCTTTTTCTCTTTGATTAATCTCCATGAAAATTACTCCTGTTCAGGGATTTTCCCTGTAAATAATGATTTTCATCATAATAATTTGAGTAAATGCTATTGTCAAGATAAATACTTCATAAATTAAGGTATTATTGTTTGTTTTTTATGATTAGTTTTATGGTATAAATAGTCATAAAATAGTGAAAAAGAGATTGTTTTAATATACAGCTTCATATTTTTTCCTGACCTGGCTGAATGTTCCGTTTTCGAGGGATTTTTGTATTTCAATAATAAATTTTCTCATGAAATACAGATTATGATGCGTGTTATATAGCAACGCGGCGATTTCACCCATTTTAAAAATATGTTTAAGATAGGCTTTTGAATAGTTTTTGCACACATAACAATCACATTCAGGATCAAGTGGCGAAAAATCCTTTTCATAGTCCTTATTGCGTATATTAACTCTTCCCTGGGAAGTATAAAGAGTTCCGTTGCGCGCAATGCGTGTCGGCATCACACAGTCAAACATATCGACTCCATGAGCTATGGAATTTAATATTTCAAGAGGAGAACCGACTCCCATCATGTATCTTGGTTTGTCTTCGGGCATTAGATCTGTCGTGAATTCGGATATCTCATTGTAAAGCTCTTTCGGCTCACCGACGGAAAGTCCGCCGATCGCGTATCCGGGAAAGTCCATGTCGATTAATCTTGCTGCGCATTCTTTCCGAAGATCAGTAAATGTCCCACCCTGGATTATCGCGAAAGCGGACTGTTTTTCTTTATCAAATTTTTTGTTATAATAATTTTTTGCTTCATCAGCCCAGCTTATTGTACGATTCATGGCACTGATAACATTTTTTTTATCGGCAGGATATTCAATGCACTGATCAAGTATCATCATGATTTCTGAACCTATGATTTTTTCAATGTCCAATACTTTTTCCGGGGTGAACATATGTTTGCTTCCGTCAAGATGCGACCGGAATTCGACGCCATGCTCCTTGACTTTGCACAAATGCGAAAGTGAGAATACCTGAAATCCGCCTGAATCAGTCAGAATGGGTCTGTTGAAATTCATGAATTTATGAAGTCCGCCGGCAAGTTCAAGAATTTCTGTGCCAGGGCGGATATATAGATGATATGTGTTTGCGAGTATAATTTCATAATTCATTTTATAGATGTCATCCGTCGGCAGTCCGCGAATTGCTCCCCTTGTCGCGACAGGCATAAATACGGGAGTTTGTACAGTGCCATGATATAGTTTTAATT
>JBFZEW010000011.1:0-5540 GCA_041306665.1 Spirochaetota bacterium
ACCCGTTTCAATGTTCGTGCTGCCGCATTATCATTCTTTAATATTTCGCCGCGTTCTGTACATGTTATTATTATTTTTTTCTTACAAGTATAACCGTCAAATCATCGTCAAGTTCCGTTGAATTCGTGAAATTGTTAAAACAATTGATAATATAATTCAGAGTATCATCCGTGTTTGACATTGGAGCATCTTCCATGGATGCCATCAGCCGATTAATGCCGTATGGCTGATTATTATCATCCGTTGCCTCATATAAGCAATCAGTATAAAGCAAAACATAATCCCCGCTCTGCATTTCAAATTCAACAACTCCAAAATCAGACCGGATAAAAGGCATTCCAATAAATGATCCCCTCCATGAATTTTCATCACCGTCTTTCGTAACCTTTTCGGCTGTGGTGGAAGAAATCCGTTTAATCAGCAGCTGCGGGTGTCCCGCGTTGACATAGGAAATTTTATTTTCGTCCAGACGTAAAAGTACACCAGTTAGATAATTTCCAGAATGCCCGATCTCCTGGGACAACTTTTCATCGATTTGATATATAGTTTCATCAAGCTTATCATTTATATGTTCAATGAAATAATTATGTATTATTGACTTAGACAATACTGTTACTAGCCCTGATGAAATTCCATGACCTGATACGTCGAACAGACCTACTCCGCGAAGTCTCTTATCAACCTCATAAAAATCATAAAAATCTCCGGATACTCCCGTCATTGACTTGTACAGAAACGATATTTCCCATTCACTGTCATCAGGATTTTTTTGCGGGAGAAGGCTTCGCTGAACATTTCCCGCAAGGAGAAGATCATTATGCGCTGTTATTCTAGCTTCACTTAATTGTTCATATATTTCAATCAGCGAATTATTTGTATTTTCAAGTTCCGAAGTCCGTTCTTTAACTTTAGCTTCAAGTCCGTTTGAGTATTCCTCCAATTGTTCATAGAAGTCGGCATTCTGCAATGATATCGCGGCTTGCGCGCAGATAAATTTTAAAGTTTCAAGCCGATTCTCACTAAACGCTGATTCTAACGAATTATTCTCAAGATATAAAACAGCGATTACTTCATCGTGATATTTTATCGGCATGCACAGTACTGATAAAGGTTTATTATTTTCAACATACTTATCGTTGTAAAATTTGGACTTTGCGGCATTCGCGAGTACTACAGGTATTTTTAATCTTATTACATAATTTATTATGGAACTTGGCAGCTGATTATCATATTCAATATTTTTAAAAGGAAGATTCTGCATCACTTCGAATGTCGAAACAGTAATGTCTCCCTGAGCGACAAGAAAAAAATCATTTTTTCTTTTTAAAAGAAGATTCCCTTTTTGCGCCCCTGCGTTTTCTATCAATATCCGAATCATCTTGTTCAGCAGAGTTGAAATTTTAATTTCTCCCGAAATCGCCATGCTTGCTTTCATTACTGAACTAAAATCAAGCAATTCGGCTTTCGAAGATCCTGAATTTACGGATACTGTTCCTGCAATTATATAATGATCCGGATTTATTCTCGAAGTATTAATTATTTCAGGATATAGTTTTTTTAAGCTGTCAACTTTCCCTTCAGCCTGCCAGTTTAAATAATGATTTACGCTGTTTGACATGAAAGCTTTAGCAATGTTCAATTTCCCGATTCTATAAAAATATTTCGCGCAAAGCTCATTTCCTAACGCCTGTTCATTATTTCTCTCGCGAAAATCCGCGGTTTCAATCGCGGCATTATAGAATTTTATGGCGTTTTCCTCTTTACCGTTTATTTTATAATATTCAGCTTTTAAAAGCTGATAATAAAACAGAAAATGTATGTCTGAAAAATTTTTCCATATTTCAAAATTTTTGATGATTTTTTTTATTTTCTTCTTTAAATTTTTGTCATTTGATTTGTTTTCATTAACTTCATATTTTCTTATGTAGTATAAACATTCATAAAATTTGTACCACGTGAATGACACTGTGGACTGTATCGCAGATTCATACTTCTTTATTGAACTCAAGTATTCTTCGCATTTATCGAATTTTTCATAATTAAACGCTAAAATTAATTTATTTACATAAACCAGACACATTGCTGTTCGATCTTTATTTTTTTTATGCAGCGGAATAGATAATTCCTCGTCATATGCTTCCCCGGTTAAATTTTCAGGGTTAGGTCTGATTGTGCATAAATTCAATATAGTCTGCCTGTGGATTTCATTATAGTTAAAAGTAGTCTTCTGATTAATTTTTAAAATTTCTTTCCCGTAATATTCAATCTCATCCGCCAGTTGTTTCAGCGGAAATCCGCTGACATATTTTCGTATTCCATAAATATAAATCGCGTTCGCGGCATATTCATAATCCCCGATTTCCATTCCCATGTTGTATGTCTCAAGCAATGACTGGATATTAATTTCATAATTTTCAACCCAATGACTGACAAAAGTGTAGTAAAGAAATCTTATTCGAGGTCGTAAAAGAAAACATTCCGGATTTTCAGCCAGACGCATTGCTAAGTTTCCAAAATAACTTCCATCTTTCTGTTTATTGCTTAAACCGCAGAGAAATAACGCGTAAGTAATGTATGACTGCGCGGATTCCGGCGTGTTGCCATGCCGGAAGGACAATTCAATCTGTTTCAGAACTATGTACGGGAAAAGATTTGTTTCTGAATAATAAAACGCGGATGAAACTAAAGAAAGAATCTTCATGGACAAATCGTACTTTCTATTTTTTGTACATATCAATTTTTCAATCCGTTTTTTCTTGATTATTTTCGAAAGAAACCGAATTTTCAAAAATAAAAATGATAAATCAAATTTCCGAAATTTTTCAGGAATGGAGATTCCAAGCAGTTTTAAAAGTTTTCCCGCTTCTTCGATCGCGCCCGGCAGTTTATTTTCAGCCATGAAAGCTTTCAGTATAATCATGCGGTAAAGAATATAATCATAATTCCCTTTACAATTTTTTTCGACAATCTGTGAAATCTGAAACATGTAGCTGTATTCTCCGCACTGCATTGCAATTTCCATTCCTTTTAAATGCATTTCAAATGAAGCTTCATACTCGCGACTCCATGCCTGCTCAGGAAAAAAACGGAAAGCATGTTTAATGTAATTAAACGCGATTTCATAAGCAGCGGAGCTTTTCGCTTTTAACGCGGCTTTATAGTTGAGAACAGCCATTTCATATTTTTCAACGCTTGTTTCAATCGAGTCTCTGCTGTAATTGAGATGATTAACAATTTCAAAAATTTTATCTTTTTTTTCATTCTCCTCAATCTGCGTGAGATAATAAAATCCGATTTTCCTGTGAATTTCTTTCATCTCTTGTTCACTCATGAGAATACCGGCAGCCTGCAGTATTCTGTCATGAGTGAATTTATAATCAACCAGAAGAGATTTCAATGTCGCTGTTGTTTTCGCGGTACTGATTGCTCTGTTATTGCTGATCGGTATGAGATAACCGCGGTTGATCGCGTCCTTTAAACTCTGATAAATAAATTTTTCATCTTCGTCAGTAATGTAATTTAAAGTCGGGAAATCGAATCTCGCGCCAATGCATGACGCGTTCATTAAAACTTTTTTAGTTAAAGGATCAAGCCGGCTGATATTATTCGTCATCAGGTTTATGACATTTTCAGTAAAGGCGGTATTATTTATTTTTTCAATATCCCACTGCCATTTTAATCTTCCTGAATTAAACTCGATAAGTTTTTCATCATAAAGTGAAATAAGAAATTCATTTATAAAAAATGGATTTCCACCTGTTTTTTTGCATATCAGCTCAGCGAGTTTATCAACATCTTCGTCATCATGATTGAAAGTATCTACCAGCATTGTAACAACATCATTTTCATTCAGCGGATACAACTCCATTTCATTAATTACATTTTCTGATTTCATCAGATTATCCATGATCTGAATTACAGGAGAAATTTTCGTTATCTCGTTGGTGCGGAAAGTCCCAATAAGAAAAAAATTTTTCAATTCACCGGATGATAACAGATATCTCAGTAAATTTACTGACGCGTTATCAACCCATTGAAGATCATCTAAAACAAACACTACCGGAAATCCGTTTCCTGATAACATTTTAAATACTTTTAAAAAAATCTGTTTTAATTTTACTTCCCGCTCTTCAGGAGTAATGCTTCTGATTTTCAGCACTCTGCCTGATATCAATTGAACTTCGGGAATCAATTCATAAAGAATTTCAATGTCCTCGCCGATTTCCGATTTAGCTAATTTTCTCCATCGCTCGACTTTCTCTTCCGATTCGGCTAAGATATTCTGTATTAATTCTTTCGACGCTTCGATTATGCCTTTATACGGAATGTCTTTTTTCAGCTGTTCATACTTACCGTATAAAAAATAACCTTTAGCGGCAGTCACCGGTTTATATAACTCTTTAACAAGAGATGATTTTCCCACTCCGGTTTCACCGCTAATGAAAAGGGATTCGCAATGTCCATTGCTAATCCAATCAAAAGAATCCATTATTTTTTTAATTTCTTCATTTCTTCCGTATAACTTTTGCGAAATTTGAAATCTATTTGAATGATCATGCGAAGCGATTGTAAATTTTTTTATGATTCTTTTTTTCGAATACTGTCTTTCGCATTCTTCAATATCATATAATATTCCGTCAATGCTCTGGTATCTGTCTTCAGCGTTTTTCTCGAGAAGGTGCATGATAATTTTTGAAATTTCTTCAGGAATGTCGCTTCTGATTATACCCGGATTCTTCGGAAGCACCGCGATGTGAGCATGAACAAGCTCAAGCGAATCATCAAACGGAAAAGGAAGTTTCCCTGTTACAAGATGATACAAAGTCACGCCTAAAGAATAAAAATCACTTCTGTAATCGATTGACCGGTTCATGCGTCCCGTCTGTTCCGGCGCAATATATTTCAGTGTCCCTTCAAGAACTTCCGGATTAATCATAGTCTGGTCTTCCCGGCTGAATTCTGTTGAAATACCGAAATCGATTATTTTCAGATTATTATTCGCTGGATTATAAATAATGTTAAATGGATTTATGTCTTTATGAATAATGCTGTATGAATGAATATCACGGACAGCTCTGACGATTAAAATCGCGATTTTTAAAAATTCCGCGATCTGCACGCGTCTCTTTTGAATAAAATCCGAAAGCGAATATCCGTTGATGTCTTCCATTGTAAAAAAAAACGGTTTGTCTTCAAAACTTGTGTTATATATTTCTACAATATTACTGCTTTTGCAGAGAGCGTTAATATTATATTCCTGTTTAAATTTTTCCAGATCAAGAGAAGATACAGACGGCTTATTCAGTTGTTTTATTATAACAGACCGTTTCTTTTCAATATCCCACGCGCGCAATATTACAGTGTTATTGCTGCTGTATATTTTAACTAAATTATTATATCCAGTAAACTCCATTTTTCCTATATCACTTTAACTATTAATTTATTCAGACAAGAACAGCATTAGTTCTTCTTACCCGCACTACTCGTCTGATTTTCACTCTTCTAAGAAACAAAATACAAAAGACTATTTCACGCAAAGA
>JBFZEW010000012.1:0-6386 GCA_041306665.1 Spirochaetota bacterium
TTTTTTCCATTGGTTCATTTCTGAAATGCATGTCCATATCGTGAAAACCTTTAAGCAGGCTCATGAAATTTTCATATCCGAGAGAAATCATTATTGGAAGTCCAATGGCGCTTGTCAGTGAATATCGTCCCCCGACCCAATCCCAGAATTCGAACATGTTTGCGGTGTCGATTCCAAATTTTGAAACAGCTTCGGCATTTGTAGATAATGCGACAAAATGTTTCGCTATTGAAGAAGGATCGTTCAGTTTTTCAAGAACCCATTTTTTCGCTGTTTGAGCATTCGTCATTGTTTCAAGAGTTGTAAACGTTTTTGATGCGACAATAAATAATGTTTCTTCGGGATTGATGTCTCGAATTGCTTCTGTTATATGCGTTCCATCAATGTTGCTGACGAATTTTAATTTTAAGTTTCTGTCAGAGTATGGTTTAAGGCATTCTGTTACCATTACAGGCCCCAGGTCAGATCCGCCGATTCCGATATTAACGATATTTTTAATTGGTTTGCCTGTGTGCCCTTTCCATTCTCCGTTTCTGATTTTATTTGAGAATACGCGCATTTTTTCCAGTACTGCGTTTACTGAAGGCATTACGTTTTCGCCATCCATTATTACCGGTGTATTTGCAACGTTTCTCAAAGCAATATGTAGAACCGCTCTATTTTCAGTTTCATTTATTTTCTGACCTGTAAACATTTTTTCAATTTCTTTTTTTAAGTCGCATGCTTTGGCAAGTCCCAGAAGGAGTTCCATTGTTTTATCAGTAATTCTGTTTTTTGAATAATCGAAATAAAGATCTCCTTCGTTAACGCTGAACTTTTCCGCTCTTTCAGGATCTTTTTCAAACATTTCCGTCAAGTGGATATTTTTTATTTTTTCATAGTGCGCGCATAATTCTTTCCATTCTTTTAAATCTGTTAAGGTCTTTGTCATATTCATACTCCCTGGAAAATCCATATTAATTATTTATTATATCAATAGATGTTTACGGAATAATGTCAAGTTTAAATAGTCTTATTCTGAATAGATTTTAGAATTCAACCCTGACATGCGTTTTAATTTTTTGGAGCATGAATTTATAAAAATTTCCTTATCTGCCAAAATCGCGACTCTATTTCTGGCTCTTGTTAATCCGGTATAAATAAGTTCAGATGTCAGAATTGGCAGGTTATCAGGCGGTAAAATCATCAATATGTCCTCATATTCACTGCCCTGACTTTTATGTATAGTCATCGCGAAGACTGTCTCGTAATTTTTTAATTGAAGCGGATTAAATATTTTATATTTAGCTGTATCTGTATCGTTGTTTTCAAAATACACTTTTGTGTTTTTTCCATCTTCATCAGCGTATATAATTCCAATATCGCCGTTATATAATTTTAGAGAATAATCATTGGATAATATAATAACCGGCTTCAAGTGATAAAATGTTTTTTTTGTATTTAACATGTGATTGTCGTGCAGCATTTTTTCAATCTGACTGTTAATATTTATTACTCCATAAAAACTTTTTCTTACAGCGCATAATATTTTAAATTTTTTAAAATTCATAAAAGCTTCTTCGATAGAAGTACTGGCTGAATATTCAGCATACCCGTTTATAATACTGTCCGAAAGTGAAAGCTTTTTAATAAACTCCAAATTTGATGCCTCACTTTTTAATACATCAGGATCTTTGATGATTTGCGTAAACGTTACGTTTTTTTCCGTATTTGCGGAAATTACTTTTCTTATTTCATCGCTGTCTAAATCCCGAATCAGAGAAGCATATTTCCCGATTCCGGATTGTTCCGAGAACCTGTGACTTTTGGTCAGGAATATAATGTTTTTATGAATGCTTCCGCAATCCGCGGAGACGTCCAGTTCAACTTTCTGATTCATTACTTTATTATAAGATTCGACAATTTTTCCGGAAATATTTTTTTCCGGAAACAAACAGATATCGCCAAGAACTGAGCCGGCTTGTACTGAAGCGAGCTGATCTTTGTCGCCTAACAAAATTAAATGCGCGTCTTCAGGTACAGCTGTCATAAATTTATACATTAACGCGACATCCGTCATTGAAGTTTCATCAATGATGATTATATTATGAGACAGTTTGTTTTTATCGTCATGTTTAAAAAATGCTGAATTTTTTTGAGCTCCCAGAAGTCTGTGCAGTGTGTAACTTTTTTCAGGCATAAACTTCATGAATTCATCTGTTCTGTTATAAATCGTTTTTATTGCATCCAGTGCGGAATTGACCGAATTTAAAATATGCGCCGCTGCTTTTCCTGTCGGTGCAGCTAATGCGATATGCGGCGTGATATTTTTATCAAGAAGCTGCTCAATTAACAATAATAGAATTTTTACTACAGTTGTAGTTTTACCTGTTCCTGGGCCGCCTGAGATGACTGAAAAATTATTAATGCAGCTGTTAACAGCTGAAATTTTTTGAACATCAGCTTCGTCGTTGCTGCTGTTGAATAAAATATTTGCGCTTTTTTTAAGCAGTTCTGTATTTACCGGAAAATTATGTTTCGCGATTTTTTTTATTCTTTCAGCGAGTATTTCTTCGTATTTGTAATATTTCTGAAAATACAATTTTTTGTTTTCAAAAATGAGAGGAAGATAATCACAGGGTCGGCCGCATATTCCGCTGGAAAAAAGTTTTTTCTCCAGTTGGTTAATTTCTGGTAATATTGATTTTAAATCAATATACAGTTCATCTTCGATTTCCGCGATGTTGAAATCAAAACATATACTTCCATCGCAAAGGGCACGACTTGTTAGTAATACTGCAAGATATATTTCATCGCTTTTCACGGAAGACTTCTCATAAAAATACTCGGCAAGATTGATATCTATCGAACTGAAGAAATCATTTTCATAGAGATGAATAAATTTTTCCGGAAAATATTTATATATTTTTTTCATTCCGCATGTTCCTTGTCAAGAATGTTCATGAATTGCATCAGAAATTTATGTTCCGGTTTTTCAAAGTAAATTCCATTCATTTCCGATTCGTTTTTTATAATCCCTCTTACAAAAAAATAAAATACTCCGCCGAAATGCTGATCGTAACTATAATCAGGAATTCTGTTTTCCAGAAATTTATTTACGGCAGATGCATAAATCAGATATTGTAAATAGTATAAATGGGTATTCATTGGTTTAATTAAATTCTGCTGACTATAGTCACTAAGGTTCGCTCCGAGATAATTTGTTTTCCAGTCAAGTATGTAATATTTTTCATTTACTTTAAAAATCAAATCTATATAACCTTTTAGAAAGCCGGAAATCTCATTGAAACTTAAAACCGCGTCTTTTCCAAAATGTGAATAATAACTATTAATCAGAGATATCATTTTTTCGGAATTTATTTTAGTAACAGGAAAATAAAACTCAATTTCACTAAGATAATTTTCAGGCGTAACGTCAGCAAGTTTAAACTTTTCATTGCCGTCATGAAGAATGCAGTTTAAAACATTGTTAATCATTTGAATTATTGTTTCTTTATATTCAAGGCTGAAATTATATTTCATTAGAGAATTTTCCGCAATATGTTCAAAAGTTCCGGAATCATTAAATTTTATTTTCTCGAATATTTCATGAATGCAGTTTCCGCCTTTTGCTCCCGGAGGAAAATCAGCAAGATTTACTTTTACATCAGCGTTTACATCAGGTTCAGAATCTTTTTCAAAAATATATTTTGAATTTTGTTCCGCGCCGGATGATAAATATGAATAGCTTGTTATGCGCCAGTTGTCATTTATCCGTCTTGTACTGTTTCGAAAAGAAAAATCATGTTTAATTTGTTCTGCTGATATTGCATTCGCAGTGATGTCAGGATTGATATCAATTAGAATTGAGTCCTTAAATGAGCATTTAGTTTTAATGAAATTTAATATTTCATCATTTTGAATGTCCTTCAGTGCAGTCGAACAATTAGAGCAGTATTTATCCCCATCAGAATATATTTTTTCAAAAAGCAGATAATCCAGAATCTGAAATGAATTTGTCATGCTTTTTGATCCAAGTTTCCCGAATATCACATAGTTTTTATATTTCGCCCGCGTCAGCGCAACATAGGCCAATCGCATGTTTTCAGAAATTATTTCTTTAATGAAGTCCGTATTTTTTGCGTCAGATTTATCGAAACTTAAAATTGAAGTATTTGCTCTGTCGTGATATGAATAAATCCGCTGATTCTTGCGCGTAATTGAATTTTTATAAAGAAATGGAAGAAACACAATGTCATATTCAAGCCCTTTACTTTTATGAATTGTGCATATTTGAATTGCGTCCTCATCCGAATCAAGACGTAATGTGTTTTCAGATTCATTGTTTTCGTCAAATATTTGCGTATGAAACCACGACAGTATAAGCGACATTCTTCCGCCGGTTTCTTTTTCTTTAATGTGTATCAATTCGGCAAGATGCATGTAATTTGTAATCCGGCGTAATCCGTTCGTATGTTTTGAAAGGTTCTGTTTTACGTTGTTTTGTTTAATAAACTGTTTGAACATTGCCATGAATCCGAATGTTTCCCAAAGTTTGTTGTAGTTTTGAAGTTTTACTAAAATTCCGTTGAGAGTTTCTTCGTCGTTTTCCAGTTTTTCAAATTTTTGAAATGTAAAATTAAACGCGGCAGTTGTCAATGCGGTAAAGTATTTATTTCTGTCAGAAGGATACGCTATTGAATCTAAAACATAAAAAAGCTCCATCGCTTCATTAGTGTTAAAAACATTTTTCTCGCTTTTAATGACAGCATTAATTCCATATTGATTTAAACTGTCTTTTATTTTTTCGCCTTGTTTGTTCGTTCTGACAAGCACTGCGATGTCAGAAGGTTTTACTTTGCGTCTTTCATCATTTTCCTGAAAATAAATTTTATTATCTGCTGATTCATTCAATATCTCAGCGATTTTTGCTGCGGTAAATTCTGTACTGTTCTTTTCAAGCTGTGATGTTGAATGGTCTTCATCAAAAAAAATAACTGACGTTCCTGAAGCGGAAGAACCGTTTTCAATTAAATCTATATTATCCTTTATATTTTTATTTTCGTTGTATTCTATCCCTTCCGTGATAAAAGGATTTTGCCGTGAAAAAAATAGATTCACGGAATTAACTATTTTTTCATGCGACCGGTAATTTTCAAAAAGAGTGTACATGTTGTCAGCATGATCTTTACTTTTTATGTATGCGAAAATGTCGGCTCCGCGGAAACCGAAAATGGATTGTTTTGGATCACCGATGAAAAACAGAATGTTTGCCGATTTTCTATCATTGAATATTGTATTGAATATTTCAAATTGAAGCATGTCGGTATCCTGAAATTCGTCTACCATGACCGCGAAATATTTCTGTCTGACCGCTCTGATAAAATTAGCAGCATTAGGGCCTTTAAGCGCCGCGTATATTTCATTCAGCAGATCAGAAAACGTTCTGATTTGCAGCTGAGCTTTTCGTTTGCTGACTTCTTTCCGATAGTAATCGGCGAATTCCAATTTAAAATTGTAGTCAATTTGTAATTTTTCTTCGGAATATTTGTCAAATTCATTGGATAATTTTTCACAATTGGAAAAAAATTCATGCGGCTCATAATTTTTTCCTTTATTGAGACTTTCTATCAGCCTGGATTCGGCGAAATATTTTATGATTTTTTCACATTGAATGATTTCATTTGGGGAAAATTCAGAATTATTTTTTATTGAATGCAGCATGTCAAGATTCTGGTAGACAGCCGCTTCACGAAATTTATTGCCGTTGAAATTTCCTTTCGAAGAAACGAAATAATTTTTAATTTCATCATGATTAAAGTTTTGAAGTAAATATCTTGTTTCGCGAATAATTTTTTCATTAGTTTTATGAATATTTACATTTTGTATTTTCTGCTTGAATTGAATAAAAGGTTTGTTTTCAATTTCTTTTATTATGTTCTGAAGAAAAGATGCAATATCAGGAATATTTGCGTTGTTCTCCAATATTATATTAATGTAATTCAAATCAGCATCATAAAAATTCCGTCGAATGTAGTCATTAATTATTTCATTTTTAATTTCCGTAATATTATTCTCAAGTTTCGATGAAAAAACGGCAGAACTTTCAAAAGCGTTTTCAGTAAGAATACGCTGGCAGAAACCATGAATCGTAAAAATAGCTGCCTCATCAAAGTTACGCAAAGAGTAGTCTAAAATACGCCTTCGCCTTATTAATAAACTCTCATCTTCCTTGCAGTCCTGTATAAGTTTATCGATCAATATGTCTCTATTATCGCCGGATAAATATTTATCAGGATTTTTAAAAGCTGCATTTACTTCGGTTAGTTTTTTGAATATTCTGTCTCTAAGTTCAGCAGTTGCGGCTTTTGTATATGTGACCACAAGAATATTTTCAATGTTAATGT
>JBFZEW010000013.1:0-4412 GCA_041306665.1 Spirochaetota bacterium
CCTCCGAGGCGGTCTCATAGCTCGGCCGCACAGGGCGGAATGCAGGCAGCTTTCGGCCATTCTGAAATGAGCGAAGGTGATAGCTGTGAGGAGCATTTTCGCGACACTGTCCGTGGTTCCGACTGGGGATGCGACCAGGATGTAGCCAAACTTTTCACTGAAAACGCAGTTTCTGCTGTTAAAGAACTCGACGCGTGGGGAGTTCCATGGACGCGGATTTCAGGCGGAAAAAACGACGGTCTCATTGCTTCGAGAAATTTTGGCGGAACCGCGAAATGGCGGACATGTTATTGCGCTGACGGAACCGGACACGAGTTAATGATGACGATGGATAATAAAACAGCATCTTTAAAAATTCCGGTTTTTGACAGATGTGAAGCGATATCTCTGATTATCGAGGAAGGAAAATGTATCGGCGCGATAGTAATGAATCTGCGTGACGGCAGACTCATCAGATTTATTTCAAAGGCGGTAATAATCGCGACAGGAGGATTCGGCCAGCTTTTTGAAAAAACTACAAACGCTTTAATTTGCGATGGCAGCGGACCGGCGCTTGTTTTAAATACAGGAATTGGAGTTTTAGGGAATATGGAAGCCGTCCAGTTTCATCCCACTGCAGCTGTGCCTGAAAATTTTCTTATTACGGAAGGGTGCCGCGGAGACGGGGGTTTTCTTCTGGATGTTAATCTGCGCAGATTCATGCCTGAATATGAACCTGACATGATGGATCTCGCGTCAAGAGATGTCGTTGCCAGAAGAATGATGCAGCATATTAACAAAGACCATGGAGTCGATTCACGACAGGGGAAACATTTGTGGCTTGATATCCGGCATTTGGGAAAAAAACACATTGAAGCTAATCTTCGCGAAGTCAGAGAGTTATGCGTTAATTTCATGAAAATAGATCCCGTTAAAGAACTCATTCCGGTTCATCCTGCGCAGCATTACAGCATGGGCGGAATACGTACTGATATAAACTGCAGCTGCGGGGAGTATGGAATTGAAGGATTATTCTCTGCCGGAGAAGCAGCCTGCTGGGATCTTCACGGCTTTAACAGGCTTGGTGGAAATTCCCTTGCGGAAACGGTTGTTGCAGGAAAAATCGCCGGAAAAAATGCTTCGTTATATGCAGTTGAAAATGAAAATACATTGTCCTTAAATGCTGTCGAGATGGAATATAAAAAACAATTAGAACGAATTAAAAAAATTGAGAATTCAAACGGCAAGGAAAACTGTTATTTAATTAAAAGTGAAATGCAGAAAGCACTTACAGATAACGCGGGAATTTTCCGCAGTAAGCAAGGACTCGAAGCAGGACTTTCTTCATTAAAACTACTTTATGAAAAAGCCCATGATATTTCAATGAAAAGTAAATCATCAGTGTTTACAACAGAACTTTCCGATGCTTTAAAAATACAGGGAATGATCAGAAATTCCATCTGCATTGCAAAAGGAGCACTTTTAAGAGAAGAATCCCGCGGCGCTCATTATCGTGAAGATTTTCCTCTTCGAAATGACAAAGATTGGCTGAAACGTTCGCTTTTTAAGTGGACTAATTCGGATTCCAATGAACCGGAAGTATTTTATGAAAGCGTTAAAATATCAACATATCCGCCGGGAGACAGAGGTTATGGAGAAAAATAGAATTTTAAAAATCAGCATCATGCGGTATAATCCCGAGATTCCGACAATCCGTCCTTCAATGAAAGAATATACTGTTGAAGAAAAACACGGCGTTTCACTTTACGCGTTACTAAAATATATAAAAGAAAATATTGATCCATCTTTGCGGTTTGATGCTGTGTGCAAAACGGCTGTATGCGGAAGCTGCGCGATGATGATAAATGGCAAACCCGGACTTGCCTGTAAAACAAAAACCTGCGACCTTTCCGTAAAAACAGAACTTCATCCTTTACCATATTTCAAACTTATCGGCGATCTGTCAGTCGATACGGGAACCTGGTTTCGCGGTATGTATGAACGGACTGAATCATGGATTCATTCATCAGAATCTGAGCAGAATGATGTGCGGTTCAGCAACGCGATGATGAAGGAAGTTTATGAACTTGACAGGTGTATAGAATGCGGATGCTGCGCGGCAGTCTGCTCGACAGCCGTGATGGATGATAATTTTTTAACGGCTGCCGGACTTCTTCGTGCGGCGAGATTTATGATTGATCCGCGCGATAAACGCACGGATTTACAATGGTATGATGTAGTTGGAACTGAAAATGGTATGTTCGGGTGCTCATCTTATCTTGCATGCAATGATTTCTGTCCAAAGGAAATTCCATTACAGAAAACTCTTTCAATGCTCAGAAGAAAAATGATTTCAACCGGAATGTTCGGAAGGGAAGGGAAATAATGCGGAATATTGAATATGATTTAATTGTACAGACTGTCGAAAAAATGTGTTTGGATGCGAATTACTTTCTTCCTGAAGACACAATATCAGCGCTGAAAAATTCAATTGATTTGGAAGAATCTTTATCTGCGAAATCCATTCTGGAAAAATGTATTAAAAATGCTGAAATTGCTTCAAACGAAAAATTCGCAATATGTCAGGATACGGGACTTGCGGTTTTTTTCATAAAATTAGGAATAGATGTTAAAATTATTAATGGCAGAACATCGCTGATTTATGATGCCGTAAATGACGGAGTCGCATCCGGTTATGAGAAAGGTTATCTGCGAAAATCAGTTCTTAGTGATCCGCTTTTTGACAGAAAAAATACAGGCAATAATCTCCCCGCAATTATTCATCTGGAGCTTATACCCGCTGAAACTGTTGAAATTACAGTTGCTCCTAAAGGCGGCGGCGCTGAAAACATGAGCCGTATCGCAATGCTTGCTCCATCAGATGGTAAAGAAGGAGTTATTAATTTTATCTCTGAAACTATTGAAAAAGCAGGCGGAAACCCGTGCCCGCCCGTAGTTTTGGGGGTTGGAATAGGCGGTAACTTCGAAATTTGCGCTACTCTCGCGAAAAAGGCGCTTTTATGGCCAGTCGGAAAAAACAACCCCGACGCGCGTTATGATGATCTTGAAAAAAGTATTTTTGAAAAAATCAACCGGAGTGGAATCGGTCCGCAAGGGTTCGGCGGAAATGTTACCTGTCTTGGAGTTCATATTGAATGGCTGCCATGTCATCTGGCTTCTCTTCCTGTGGCGGTAAATATTAATTGTCATGCTCACAGGCATGTTAGTGTTGTGATTTAGGGCGGGTTAAAATTGCGAAAAGGTATCATATGTTTGTGAACTTTGCGGGATTTGCGTGAAATGGTCTTTTGTATTTTGTTTCTCAGAAGAATAGTACTTTTTTATTTACTATGAATAAATTGATAAAATTCGATTTAAAACATTTAGATTCATTACATATTAGTTGTGCAATGGAAAACAGGAAGAAATGATAAAAAAAATAACAACACCGCTAAACGAAGAAACTATCCGAAGTCTCAATGCCGGAGATGAAATTCTACTGAGCGGAATAATTTTTACCGGCCGCGATGCTGCGCATAAAAGACTTTGCGAAGCAATAGAAAAAGGTGAAAATCTTCCGGTCGATTTAAACGGCGCTGTGATATATTTTGTAGGGCCTTCTCCTGCAAAGCCGGGACAAGTGATTGGTTCGGCCGGTCCTACCACATCTTACAGAATGGACGCGTATTCGCCGCTGCTGATAGATGAAGCCGGTCTGAAGGGAATGATTGGAAAAGGCCAGCGTTCACAAAAAGTTAAAAATTCAATGAAGAAATCCGACGCTGTTTATTTCGCTGCAATCGGCGGAGCAGGCGCGCTTCTGTCAAAATGTATCGTAAAAAGTGAAATAGTTGCCTACGATGATCTTGGTCCTGAAGCAGTACGCAGGCTGGAAGTATTGGATATGCCGTTGATCGTAGCGACTGATTCATCAGGCATCGATCTCTATGAAACCGGTCCGGCGAAATATAGAAAAAATGATGACTAGAAAAAGGTTCAGGTTTTTATCTGACCGTACTGAAAGAAACGCTTGCACAAATCAGTAAACATTCTGTTCAGATTTGTGCGTGCTTCTGTGTCGCTTCTCGGAATATGGCTTCTTAGAAATAAATTTGATGCAGATGAATATGGCATGATAAAAGGCAAATTATTACAATGCGGATTAAATATAATTTTCAAATAAAGATTTAATAGAATTAATTATAATCACTTTTCCAGTTCTTTAATAGAGTTATTTTTTAAAGTCATTAAACTTATCAGAATAATCATGATTCCAGAAATGACGAACATTAAAGCGATTCCTCTGCCGTTACCGCTGCCGACAAGCAGTTTTGCGTAATTGGAAAATAGGGAATCCTTCTGCATGAAAGGATTGAAAATTTTATCGGCAAGAAATCCCGCTGAACAGAAAGCGATTATTGAACCTGAAAAAG
>JBFZEW010000014.1:0-6819 GCA_041306665.1 Spirochaetota bacterium
AAACTATTAATAGTGCTGTTTGATCCAAAAAGTCCGCCGCCGTTTGTATTTGCATTGTTATTAGATATGCTTGTATCTGATAGATTAGCATTTGATTTATTAAGAAAAAGTCCGCCACCGGATCCATTTGTACTCTTGTTTAACGTAATAATTGTACCGCTTTGCATTGAAATATTGGAGTATTCTTCAGCGTAAATCCCTCCGCCGTTTGTGTTTGCATTGTTTTTAGATATGTTTGTATCTGATAGATTAGCATTTGATTTTAAAAGAAAAAGTCCGCCGCCAGCTCCATTTGTACAGCTGTTAAACGAAATTACTATACCGCTTTGCAGCGTAACATTGGAATTCTCTTTAGCATAAATTCCACCGCCTTTTTTGGCTGTGTTACTGGTTATGTTTGAAGAATTTGTGGCTGAAAGACTTGTATCGTTGGTGCAATAAATACCACCTCCATCTTCGGATGATGTGTTGTCTTTTATTGTACTATTATTAATGTTTAAATCAGAATATAGATTGAAAATTCCGGCTCCATACTGACTGTTTGTGTTTTCTGAAATAACGCAGTTGGTAATCTGTGAAGACCGGTCGCCTGCAATTCCGCTTGCGTCATTATAAATTCCACCGCCTTTTGGAGCGGAATTATACATGATTTTAGTACAATCAATCAGAGTTATTCTGCCATAATTAAAAATACCTCCTCCGGATTTTAATGCAATGTTGTTTTTAAAAATGCAATTTGTATAAATTGACGGACTATTGTGGTCATATAATCCTCCGCCGTATTGAGCAGTGTTTAAAGTAAAGTTGCAGTTTTCTGCAGTCATGGTACCTAAATTAGACAAACCTCCGCCGAAATCACTGGTTATATTAAGGTTAAAGAAGCAACTATTTAATGTAACAACCGAATTTTCAGCAATAGCGGCACCACCGCCGTGGATTACCGCGTTGTTTTCCTCAAAAATCGAGTCTACAATAAGAATACCTGTACAATTTTTCCCAATGTAAATTCCTCCGCCTGAAACAGCGGTTGATTTTTTAATTCTTACATTTTGAATCACTACATTCTGTTTATTATCTGGTACATAAATCCCACCGCCGCAATTAAATCCTTCGTCTCCGGCAGCTTTTCCATTAATAATTGTAATGTTTCTTATTTCGCAGTAGCTGTCAGTTTTAATAACGCCATCTACCATGTTTTCGCCATTTATTGTACTTGTATGCAGTTCGGCATTTGAATCAGAAAGAAAGTATGAAATACCGTCAAAACCGCCTATTAGGCTGAGTCCCTTGTTTTCTATTTCATCTGTTTTCCCTGAAAAATCGGCAATTTTCTGCTCTCCATATTTTCTGACATGAATACCTCCGGTAATCCAGATTTGATCACCGGCTTTTGCTGCAGCTACGGCACTCGAAATATGCTGAAAACCCTGGTGCCAGCATTGACCTGTTTCAGCTCCTGTATTTTGCGGATTAACAAACCATACATTTTCCGGGCGGATTACAATATATATTTTTCCGGTATTACTGATTTTTTCTTCGCCGGTTTTTTCTTTAGCAGTGTAATTCAGCGCGTAGACTCCATAATTTGCAGTGATTTCAGGTGCTGTAAAAACAGCATTTTCATTGCCATCTATATACTCGAAATTACTTGTATTTGGGAGAGAGGAAGTGTTTTCAATTTTAAATTCCAGTTCGTCGCCGTCAATGTCAGTCCCTTTGATAGGTATGTCATATTGAATAAAAGATTCTGTAACAATCAATGTTAAATCAGCTACTGCCGGAGCATCGTTGACAGGAGAAATATTTAAAGTAACCTGTGTGCCGCTCAATGGATTTTCTTCATTACTCCAGTTTCTTCCGTCATATGCTTTGTAGTAAAATGTTACAGTGCCGTAGAAATCAGTTTCCGGGGTGTAAATCCATTCATTAGTTAAACTGTCAAAATCAACAGAACCGTGGTCGGGTTCAGTAACCTTTGCAAAAGTTACAGGACTATCCCAGAATTCTACAGGGTCTGTTGGCTCGACTGCAAATGGCAGGGTAAAAGGTGTATCTTCATCAATAGTTACCGTAATTTCAATCGGTACAGGAGCTGTATTTGTAATTCCTATTTCTATATTTATTCTGCCGATTGAACTGGTGGAATCTTTGTTGTCTTTAGCAGTAAAATAAATTACATCTGCTTTAATTACATTATTATCCGGGATGTAATAATATGTTCCATTTCGCTGTTCTAGTGTGCCATGCGAAGGTTGGCTATAACTTATTGTAAATGGATCACCATCTATATCCCAGGCTTCAAAAATTACTTCACATTCAGTATTTATTGGAGTGGTGATTGTTGTTGCTTCCGTGACTTCCGGTGCATGATTTGATATACCGACATTTATTTCGACTTTAGCAGAATTACTGTCTGTAATTCCGTCATTTACTCGAAATTTAAAATAATCATTGCCTTCAAAATCAGATTCCGGAGAATATCTGAAAATATTAATCGTCTTTTGCACAAGTGTACCATGCGCCGGTTGATCAGTAATTCGGTATACAAGACTGCTGTTCTCGTTGTCAATAGCCTGTAGAATGATATCAATAGAAGTGTCTTTGAGGGTTGTTAGTTGGGAATCGAATGCCGTTGGAGCAGTATTTCTGTTTGAATTACTGAACTTTGCTTCTTTTGTGCAGGCAGTAATTGCTGCTGTAATGCATATTAAAAATAATAGGAGTTTATACTTAAAAGTAATTTTCATAGTCCCCGTCAGTTATAATTAATTATTTTATCATAACTTATAAATATTGACAAATTTGTACAATTATTTTTCCATGTAATTGATTTGCAAGCAATTAATTTAAATAAAAGAATATTTCTGCATGGAATAAAAATGAAAAATTTTTTATCATTATTTTTAATGTGTGGATCCGTTTTTGTTTTTTCGTGTTCGGACATTACTAATGGTTTACAGCATAATTCATCTGAGTCTGGTTTTAACGGCTCTATTCTGCAGAGCTATGAAATAATTGTAAATAATTTCAAGGATATTACATATGTCCGTGATGTTACATTGTCAATTAATCCGGGTGATGCCGATGAAATCAGGTTCAGCAATGACCAGCTGATCTGGAGTGACTGGGAAAGTGCAGTTAATCATAAAGCATGGGTTCTGTCATCAGAAAGTGAAATAAAAACTGTCTACGCTGAATTCCGGAAATCCGCATCAATAATCGCCGACTCTTCCGATTCCATTGAATTTATAGAAAAACTGCTGCCGGCTAATTTTACTAATTTTGACAGCTTCGGCAGTTCTGTTGCTGTTTCATCAGACGGAAATACAGTGGTAATAGGTGCTGAAAATTATACATACACGAATGCATCGAATTTTACATACAAACCTGGTGCAGTTACAGTCCATAAATACGATGGAATACGATGGAGTTCAACAAGAATTATTCCAGGCAATGCAACTGAAGGTGATAAATTTGGTGCATCTGTTGCAGTCAGTAGTGATGGCAATAGAATAATAGTAGGTTCTCCGGGGCGCGAATCCGGCAGTGGATGCATTTATTATTACCAGTTCGAATCAGGTTCCTGGGTCGATATTGGAAGAATATACGGTTCCGGGTCTTCTTATTTTGGCGGCAGTGTGGCTGTTAGCGGTGATGGCCTGTACGCAGCAGCAGGTGCAATCCATGCTAATAGCGATAAGGGAGAGGTTTCTTTGTTTTCTTTGTCAAATACGTCCATTACACTAGGTCAGAACTTCACGGCTTCGGATGGTCTTATTAATGACCGGTTCGGCTGTAGTGTGTCAGTGAATAATGATGCGTCTGTTATTGTTGTCGGTGCTGAAAACAAAAAAGTCGGTGTTTTTACCAATGCGGGTCAGGTTTATGTCTTTAGAAAAACAGGCATTTCTTATACTGAAACAAAACTTTCCCCTTCTTCTTCGTATTATAATAATTATTTCGGCTGTTCTGTATCAGCCTCATCAAACGGAAATGTAATTTGTGCCGGTGAAAAAGGCTCTGACTCACAAAAAGGGAGTGCAGTTGTTTTTGTTTATACTACTGCTTATGTTTCATATCCGGTTTCAGATGCTGCGGGAATGTCTGGAGATCAATTTGGTTTTTCAATAGCAGTGTCGGGAGATGGAAATGCTGTTTTGACAGGTTCGCCATATTCGGATAATGGTTCATTGAATTCAGGCAAACTCTGCCGTTTCGAATTTAACGGCACCAGCTATGTTAAAACAAATGATTATTCTTGTTCTGACTCGACAATTCACAAACATCTTGGGCTTTCAGCTGCTTTGAACTTCAATGGCAGTGTTCAAGTTTCAGGTGCTGTTCAGGATTTTTATGGTTCAAAACAATGCGGCACTTCATATGTTTTTAGAAATTAAAATCCTTTTTTATCCAAAAACGGTATTGCAAATTTCTGTGTAACAGACGCACTCAAAGCTGCATCAAGAACTTTTATTGCATCTTGATCATATTCATAAGCAGCGTTAAAAGGAATTGATATTTTTAAACCTGTGTTGAAAAAACAGTCTTCATTGAGTTGAAAAGTGAACCCGCTGAAAACTTCCATCCCGTAAATATCTTTACATGCGCTTTTGTAATCACCATAAAGTAATGTTTCTGTTACTGCTCCGTTCAAAGCGTTTTTTCTGCTCCATGTGCTGTATTGAAAACCTCTGTAAAATCCGAAACCGGCATAAAACCATTTACTTTGATATTTATATGACAAGTCAAGATTGATAAAAGTAGTTTCAATAGAAGAAACCATTAGTTGTTCCATAAACGTTCTTTCAACCTCAAAAGTCATTTTTGTAAAAGCAGTTCCAATGTATAAATAATGATTATTTTTAACAATATACCCTGTGTTGATTCCGGCAGCTTCTGAATCTGCGAAAAGTGCTTTCTGGCCGCCGTCTCCGGAAATTTCACCAAAAGGATATGTAATTCCTTTACAGGCAGCAATTTCAAGGAATCCGCTTTTTACTTTATCGTTTAAGCTGCTATCTTCCGGTTTTATTTCCTGTGCAAGCATCAATACTGGTAAAATAAAAAATAATATGCTAATGATTGTTTTGTTTTTAAATGTTTTCATAATTTACCTGAGTCTAAAATAATATTTATAGAACTACAAAAAGTTACATAACGATTGCTGTGTCAAGAATTAAATATATACAGGGAAATAGCAACATTAGAAAATATTAAAATTATAATGGTTTTTAAAAAAAGCATTGCTTTTTTTTCATAGTCCATTTTTCTGGTAACAGAAATGTAATTTTAGTAAATATTAAACAGGATCATATTCATGAAATGTATAAATAAGAATTTAGTTTCCTGTACAATGTTTTTAATGTTTTCCTTCTCCATGTTTCTCTTTTTTTCCCGTTGTACAGATGAAGTTCAATCAAAAGTATATAATGTAAAAGGTAAAATCACATTGTGTAAATGTGGTACAGAATCTGTTGAACTTACGCTTGAAAACAAAGAATATGGAACTACTGAAACAGTCTCCTGTTCAGACGGTAACTACACTTTCAAAAACGTATGGAAAGGTACTTATGTGGTGACTCCGAAAAAAGAAGGAGTCACATTCTATCCTGAAAGCCGTGAAATAACAATTACTGATGGAGAAATCGATCTTGTTGATTTTGATACAATAATCAGCTGGGAAAATGTTCTGGGTGAAGCAGGGATTGACAGCAATGCTTATTCAATTGTTCAAACACCTGATTGCGGTTATCTGATTTCCGGTTCAAAAGGTGTTCCCTCTTCAGATCATCCCGAAAATATAGACCTGTGGGTTGTGAAAACTGATATGTTCGGTAAAATTTTGTGGGACACAACAGCTGGTGATCCCGTTTATCCGGATATTGCGTATTCTGCTATTTATGACAATGATGGAAATGTTGTAATAGCTGCATATAATGACCATTTCGAAGAAGGTGCAATAAATATCAGGAAATATGTAAATACCGGTATTCCTGATCAATGGACATTGGCGGGCGGGTTTAATTCCTCTTTTGGCTCACTGGGAATGCCTGAGAAACCGGCGTATATTCTCCAGACTAATGATAATGGCTACTTTGCAGGCGGTTTTTCCGGTGGTACAGCTGGTAATCTTGAGGATTTTTATGGAGTTAAAACAGACATCAATGGAAATTCCAGCAATACTCTTTCGTGGGGGACTCCAATAAAAGATAGTTCTGCATCTGCGGAAATGATTTTACGTGATTCATTATATCCCGGTGGCATTATTGTTGCAGGAAAAAGTGAAGAATCTTCACATTTATCCAAAGCTGTACTATTGAAACGAACAAGTGCTCTGACTGGTGGTTGGGAAAAATATTTTTCAGCAAAAAATCCGGTTACAAATAAAGACTATATATATACTGCGTTTGATTCTGTTAAAGAAACACCTGACGGCGGTTACATTTGCGCGGGCATGACTAAAAAAACTGAGCTTTCTACTCCGGATGTCTACGTTGTTAAAACAGATAGAGACGGTAATGAATTATGGAGTCGTGTAATTGACAGCGGTGCGGATGATTTTAATGCCTATGTTATTTTAACAAGTGACAGTGGTTTTGCGATAGGTTCAACATGTTGGTCTTTTAATGATAAAAATTATAATTATAATTTAATTAAACTTAATAGTTCAGGCGAAATTCAATGGACAAAAGAACTAAATTCCGGTAATGGCAGTAATGATTTTCTGACCGGCATTGTGCAGACTTCTGATGGCGGTTTCACTCTGTGCGGTACGAAAGTATCCTATACAGGGAAAAAACAGATTTACATTGTAAAAAC
>JBFZEW010000015.1:0-4724 GCA_041306665.1 Spirochaetota bacterium
TCTTTCTGCCCAATCTCAAGCGCGTTTATTAAAATATCCGCGTGCAGAAATTCCCGCTTAAAAATCGTAATTAACTTATTAATATGTTTTTTATCCAAAAAGTTACACAAATATCCATAAACACGGACTTTCATGTTTCCAATATGATGTTCTGTATCCTCCAACTCTTCCCGAACATCATGAATTAGGAATATATTAGCACGTAATCTGGCGAATTCCATCGCTAAATCTCTGCCAATGCCGCGCGCGCCCCCGACTATAACTACATTTTTATTAAAAAAAGCTTCCATATATGTAAATCTCCTTATTTAAATTCTTTCCTGTCCTCAACCTCTTTTCGATGCTTTTCACCTTCAATCTCCTCACGAAACATGTATCTATAATTTGTTGAGTTATCAAAATTCATATTATTTATATTTACCTTATTTACGACTACACTATGCATTTGATAATAAAAATAAGAAAAAGAAATCGCCATAACGACTAATGCGGTTAGTATCAATTTTATGACAGTTGATTTTGAGGGCATTTTTTCTCCTTTTAACGAAGATTACATTCAGATAATACAAGTGGACTTCTAAAAACTAAATTTAGGATGTTCCCTCGACAGCGTTTTTAGAAGTGCCCGTAATAATTATCGGAAAATGTATTGAATTCAATTCATTTTTTATACACTATCTTAGACTCAGAAAGTATATATACTTTCATAATAATCAAGTAAAAATTCACACATTATGTTTTGCTATTGACACATTCGCATTTTTTTGATATATTTATGTTATTCCACGGGAGGGAATATCATGAAAATAACTGCAGCTTTGCAGCCGCAGATTCAAGGAAGGAATGCGGGATCCCGTCCTGTTCCAACACAGGCAGGAAATACGGATTTTGCGCAGCGGCTCACAAAAACAAATAACGCGCAAGCCCGCCAGGTTCTACAAAATGTTCCGTCTGAAAACAGTTTATCAAACGCAATGGTCATCATGAATAAAGCGCGCGCGATAATTCAGCAGGCGCTATCTGTTTCAGGCAGACTCAGGTCGGAAGCAGCCTTATCCATGACATCGGGCAATGTCAATCAGGCAGCAATCGGTCGAGAAATAGCGTCGCTTAACACTTCTTTTGGAGAGTTCAGCACGTCAGTAACAGTTCCAGCAATTCGGGAATCCATCACACCGGAAACTGTAAAGCAAATGAATAATAACATCACCCAATTACAGAGTTTTTACGAAAGAAAAACAGTCCCGGAAAAGGAAATTGCGACGGTTGACGATAATTTCCGGAAAATCAACACCCAGCTTGAAAAACAAATAGAGGCAGCTACCGAAAAACTTCAACGTTATGCGGACAGCTACAAAGCGGAAAAACCTGACATTCCTGCTCTCGCAGGACAAATTCGCGGCAATTTTAATTCAGCACTCCTTGCCCAGGGCAACATTTCAGGCGACAACGCGGCACAGCTTCTTTCTTAATTTAAAACGCGTCGCAGTAAACTCAAAACTGGCAGCCATAATGCCAGTTTTTTTATTTGGATATTTAAAGTGTTTTCCTTGCAATACAATTCTTTTATAATTGACTTAAATCAATTAATAATATATGCTATTAATATGTTTTTGAAAGGAATATCACATAAAAGGTAGGATAAAATGCATGTTTTTGACGGCTTTATAGCAGCAATAGCTTCTGAATTAAAGTTAAAATTTAACAAGACTGAAGAAGGAGCTTATACAACAAAAATTGAATTCGACAATGAACGCTCGCAGGAAGTTCTAATTACTCTCGCGAAAGATGAATCCGAGGACAGGGTAATTAAATATTACAGCATTGTAGCACAATTAAAATCTGATTTCGGCGAACTTTATAAATTCGCGCTTCAAACAAATGCTTCTCTCGATTACGGCGCGCTTGCTTTGATGAACGACACGCTTATCATTGTAAACTCAATTCCTTTGGAAGATTGTGAACCGGTGCAGTTCATCAAATCGCTGACATACATTGCTGCAAAAGCCGATGAGCTTGAAGAAATGCTTATTAATAAAAATTTATATTAAAAAAAAGCCGGCAATGCCGGCTTTCCATTTTTCTGTGCATTTTTGAATTATTGCTCTAATTCTATTCTATTTTCAATCTTTTTCGACAAACCTGAAATTAACTCAAAATTAGAAACATCATCCGTATGAATAAAAACTGCGAGATTATTTTTGGCAATAAGAATCGCTCTGTCAGAATTATATTTCACGTATTCTGTCAGCTTTACTAATTCTGTCTTTGCGCTCTCAGAGGACGTAAAGAGAATCATGTAACATACAATGTCGTCTCCGAACGGTTCATTCTTGCTCGCAAGAATTGTCATGTGGATATTTTTAATGTTCGCCGCGTTTCCGTCAGGATAAATATTTTTCGATAGTCGGTTTATGGCGTCTCTGTCCATGTCCCATGGATTGCTTTTCAGCACAGGCTGTGCAAAAACAGGTATTGATCCGTACATGAAACCTTCCGGAATGTCAGAATCATTTATTTTTATTTTTTCCATGACATCAACTTTGAAATTCGCTCCATAGGACATTGCCGAACCAATTGCTGCAAAACAGATAATAACCGACAAAATCAATTTTTTGTTCATAAATTCCTCTTTTCTAAAAAAAATAAAATTTTCCTTGCAAATAATCAGAGCATGTTAAATAAACACAAGGAAACCTCAATAAATTACATTTTTGATGTTCCTTTGTGAGTGCAAGTTCTAAAATAATCAATGTTTACAATTTTAAAAGCACTCATAACTCCTTTAAATATTATCGGAACATCTGGAAAAAAATTTGATAAATTTTTCTTTTGAGACATAATTTTTTATTGACGTAAAGCCCGAATAAGTTATTGTAAACAACATACTACTTACAATAATCCACTGGCAAAAGAAACAAATTTGAATTTTTACACAATTTTTGTGTAGATTTTTTGTCTCATTATTATATGTTGTATATACCTATTTTAAGGTGAATATTTTATGAAACAAGTCGACAGTAAAGTTCAATATATCCTGAAAAGAGACGGAAGAGTTGTTGAATTTGATCCTGCTAAAATTACAGAAGCTATTTTCAACGCGGCAAAAGCTGTAGGCGGATCTGATTTTGACAAAGCAGTCGATATTACAAAAACTACAATAGGTATTCTCGAAATAATATATAAAGACGGCCGCATTCCTACCGTTGAAAACGTTCAGGATCTTGTTGAAAAAATATTAATCGAAAAAGGACACGCTAAGGTTGCTAAAGCCTATATTCTTTACCGTGACCAGCACAGAAAACTCCGCGATAATAATTCCCTTTTTCAGGAAGGAATTGATTTAATAGAAAATTACCTTGACCGCTCTGACTGGCGCGTAAACGAAAACAGCAACATGAGTTACTCGCTTCAGGGACTTAACAATCACCTTGCGTCTGCGCTTACCGCAAAATACTGGCTCGAACGCATATATCCGCCTGAAATACGTGATCTTCACCAGAACTGCGACATTCATATTCACGATCTTGGTCTTCTTTCAGCGTACTGCGTCGGCTGGGATCTTAAGGATTTACTGATGACCGGTTTCGGCGGAGTAAAAGGCAAAATTGAAAGCAAACCGGCAAAGCATTTCAGAAGCGCGCTTGGACAGGTTGTAAATTTCTTCTACACGCTGCAAGGTGAATCGGCGGGAGCGCAGGCTTTCGCGAATTTCGACACATTTCTCGCGCCGTTTATCCGCTATGACGGATTAAAATACAAGGAAGTTAAACAAAGCATTCAGGAGTTTCTTTTCAACATGAACGTTCCGACTCGCGTTGGATTCCAGACTCCTTTCACGAACATCACTCTCGACCTTAACGTGCCGTCCAACATCGCGGATGATTATGTAGTTATCGGCGGCAAAATAATGTCCGAAAAATACGGCGAGTTCCAGGAAGAAATGGACATGTTCAATACAGCGTTCAGCGAATGTCTTCTCGAAGGCGACGCGCTTAACAGAATTTTCACATTTCCAATTCCTACATACAACATATCAAAAGATTTCAATTGGGACAATCCAAATTTAAATAAACTTTGGGAAATGACCGCAAAATATGGAATTCCTTATTTTGCCAATTTCATTAATTCGGAAATGGATCCTGAAGACGCCCGCTCAATGTGCTGCCGTCTGCGTCTTGACAACAGAGAACTCCGCAGCCGGGGAGGCGGACTTTTCGGCGCGAATCCTTTAACAGGAAGTATCGGTGTAGTAACAATTAATCTTCCAAGACTTGCCTTTAAATGCAAAACCGAAGAAGAATTTTTCTCAAACCTTGCATCATTAATGGATCTGTCAAAACAGAGTCTTGAGATAAAACGCAAAGTTCTGGAAAACTTTACGCACAACAATCTTTATCCATATACAAAGCATTATCTTCGGGATATTTTCTCCCGCAATGAACAGTACTGGCTGAACCACTTTTCCACGATTGGTCTTGTTGGAATGAATGAAGCCTGTCTGAATCTTTTAGGCAAGGATATTACAAGTACTGACGGAAAAGAATTCGCAATCAGAGTCCTTGATTACATGCGTGAAACAATAATCGGCTATCAGGAACAAACAGGCAATCTTTACAACCTTGAAGCAACTCCTGCCGAAGGAGTAACTTACCGCTTCGCGCAGAAAGACAAAAAAGACTATCCTGATATCGTCTCTGCCGGAAAAAACGAACCCTATTACA
>JBFZEW010000016.1:0-3291 GCA_041306665.1 Spirochaetota bacterium
GATTTGGTGAAAATTGAAGATGTCGAAGTCGAATGGCAAAAACCGGTTGGGAAATTCGAAGGGTTTGAAATAATATATGAATAAAAAATCTTGCCTGTCGGCAGACAGGTTTTATCTCACAACTTCAATTGCCTATACCAATGCCAAGCCGCATATCGGTTTTGCTTTGGAATTAATTCAGGCGGATGTAATTGCCAGATTAAATAGATTAGAAAAGAAAGATGTTTTTTTCTTGACCGGCACTGATGATCATGGGATAAAAATCTATCGAAGCGCCCGCAAGGAGAAAAAATCTCCGAAGGAATTTGTAGCGGGAAATATTGCCGCTTATAAAAAACTCGCCAATGATTTAAATATTTCCAATGATGATTTTATTTCCACATCAGATGAAAAAAAACACTGGGCGGGGGCGCATGCACTCTGGAAAATACTAGATAAAAAAGGCGATATTTATAAAAAGAAATATAAAGGGCTTTATTGTGTCGGCTGTGAATCGTTTGTTCTTAAAAATGACTTGGTGGATGGTAAATGTCCCGTGCATTTGAAAGAGCCGGAGATAATTGAGGAAGAAAATTATTTCTTCAAATTATCAAAATATAAGAAAGAAATAAAAGCAAAAATCGAAAGCGACCAATTAAAAATATTTCCGGTTGAAAGAAAACACGAGGTTTTGAATATAATTGATGAATTAGAAGATATTAGTTTTTCCCGACCAAAAGAAAAACTCCCTTGGGGTGTGCCGGTTCCCGGTGATAACTCACAGATTATGTTTGTCTGGTGCTATGCGCTTTAAAATTATATTACCGCGCTGGGATTTGGCACAAAAAACGACGCAAGATTCAAAAAATATTGGCCGGCAAACATACATTGTATCGGAAAAGATATTTTAAAGTTTCATGCTGTAATTTGGCCGGCGATGCTGCTTTCCGCGGGAATCAAATTGCCTAAAGAAATTTTTGTTCATGGCTACATTACCTCCGATGGCCAAAAGATGAGCAAATCGGTGGGAAATGTGATTGATCCATCAGAGGTGATAAAAAAATACGGCGCCGACGCGCTCCGATATTTTCTGCTTCGTGAATCACCTTCAGCTCATGACCTAGATTTTTCTTGGAAAGTTTTTGAAGAGCGCTATAATTCCGATTTAGCTAATGACTTGGGGAATTTAGTGAATCGAGTAATGGTAATGGCAAACCGCTACGCGGTTAAAATCCGAAATCCGAAATCTGAAATCCGAAACAAACAGCAAATAGTTAATAGCAAATGGCTAAAATTAATTGAAGAATTTAAGTTTGATGAAGCGCTGAAGATAATCTGGAAAGATGTCCGTGAAGCAAATAATTATATTGAAAAAAACAAGCCCTGGGAATTAGCTAATGGCAAAAAGCAAATAGCTAATAGCCAGAAGCTGAATAAAATTTTCGAACAATTGTATGAAAAGTTACAAGGTACAAGCTACAAGTTAAAAATATTTCTGCCTGATACTTCTCGAAAAATTGAATTCCAACTCAAATCCTTCAAACCCGAACCCCTATTTCCTAGAATTAAATAAATTTTGAAATTTGAGCTTTGAACTTTGAGTTTGAAAATGTATGTTTATCGATACTCATGCACATTTGAATTTTAAATCTTTTGCAAGCGATTACAAGGAAGCAATAAAACGTGCTTTTGATGCCGATGTTAGAAGCATTATTAATGTTGGTTCAAATTTGGAAACATCAGAAAAAGCAATTGAAATTGCCCGCGAATTTGATTCGGCTAATAGCCAATCGCCAATAACAAACGGCAACATTTATGCCGCGGTAGGATTGCATCCTATTCATGTAAAAGATGAAGAATTTAATTTTAATAAATATTTAGATTTGGCGAAAGATCCGAAAGTTGTGGCAATCGGCGAAACGGGAATCGACCTCTATCATGATAAATCAACTGTTGATATTCAGCGCGATGTTTTTGAAAAATCATTGCGCATAGCCGCACAGGTTAAAAAGCCGGTTATTCTGCACTCCAGAAACGGCGAGGAAGATTTGCGGGCCTGGCTCATGGGCCAGAAAAACCTGCCAAAAGGAGTACTGCATTGCTTTTCAGGAAGCCAGGAATTTGCCGAATTCATGCTAGAATCGGGATTTTTAATTTCATTTACCGGGATAATTACTTTTTCCAAAAATCCAAATATCGAAAAACTTATCAAAAATATCCCGCTTGAAAAAATGATGATAGAGACTGATTCACCTTATCTTTCTCCCGAACCTTACCGAGGCAAACGCAACGAACCGGCTTATGTCGTTGAGGTCGCTAAAAAAATTGCCAAAATCAAAAATATTTCCCTTGAAGAAGTTGAAAAGACCACCACCTTGACGGCAAAGAAATTATTTGATATAATCTAGCGTATTGTAAATCAATAAAGGAGGTAAAGGAGAACCCATACCTTCTTTTTTTAAATCTAAAGTTTACGCGAATTTTCTGAAACTAATAATTTTATCGTTAATTATAATAATTATTTTATGTGTTAATAATGTTGGTATTTTGAATGCCAGAGAAATAAATTCTAGTATTAAAAAAGTGGAAAATAGTTATAATAATTTTAAAATATTCGAATTTCCTAATGAAAACAATAATTTAATTTCCGATATTCACTCAAAAATACTAAATGAACCTGAGAATGCCAGCATCAATAACATTAAATGTAATTTTAGTTACACCGAATGTGAATATGGAAAAGTCAAAGTGATTATTAATGACATCGAGAATTTAAGAACAAGAAAAACATATCTTGAAAAAATTGCCTTAACGGGAAATTATTTAGCTCCAAAAATATATAGTGTAATTCATGATAGTAAAAATATTGAAACCGAGAATTTATTAAGTGAAATCAAAATAGAACATGATTCTTCTAGTAATTTGGCTTATGCCAAACCTAAATTTAAAAATTTACTAGATTCAGAGTATAACCAGGAAACTGGTGTATATTTGGGCAATATTGACTTCACCTACACTGATATTTCCGGAGTTTTAATTCATGAACTTACACATTATTTAAAAGTTCCTGAGAAAAGTGATAATTTTAATGATTTTCATTGGATTGAAGAAGGAATTTCTGATTATGTTGTAGACAAATTAGGATATTCTGACAAAATATCCAACCGTTATCCTCATTGTGTAACAAGTGAAAATTATCAAAATGGCTACATGTGTGCGGCTGACTTTTTCATATTCATCGAGAATAAATACCAGAAAAACATACCCCGTCAATATGTTTACATGCTTGAAAATGGTATCTGCATAGAAAGT
>JBFZEW010000017.1:0-3039 GCA_041306665.1 Spirochaetota bacterium
TGCTCTTCCGATCTCGGATTTTTTTCAACCATCGTGACCATTACTCTGTCGCCAGTTTCAACATTTGAAATATATTTTCCTTTAATCGGAGAAAGAACAAGGGTCGATTTTATTATCAGCTTGACGCCGTTCTGGCCGCAAACAGGATCCGCGTTTTCAGGTGTTTTTACCTCTTCAGCTTTTTTCTGCTCTTTTTCCTCTTCCTCTTTCTTTTTTTCGATAATTTTTTTATCAAGCTTTTTCGACGTGGTCGATTCCAGTTCCATATCAAGCGAAGAAATTGTCTGAAATTCAAGATTAAGTTCCATTCTCTTCAAGCCGGAACTATCGGTAAGATATTTCTGTATAACATATATAATCTGAGTCGTATCCTTTGCTTTAATTAATTTTGATAACTCGCGAGAAAAAGAAACGGTAAACCCGCTATCAAATTTTTCTTTAAAATCACTGCTGACCCGGGCGTTTTCTTTCCCGCGTATTTCAACAATTTCTTTTTCATATATTTTCCAGTCAGATGAGTTTTTCAGTCCTGAAATTGAATAATCAGGAGATACGACAAAACAGCTATCTGAAAGATTTGTGTTTAAATAGTTAAAAAAAAGAATGAATGCGCCGTAAAGCGATGAGGATGAGAAGTTGCCTTTTATTACGACAAGGTCTTTAAGTTTTCCGGCAACCATCTGTTTTGCTTTTTCCATGTCATTTATGACATAATACATGGCAATATTTATTTTTTTAGTCTGCTCCGAAAAAGAGCTCATTGCAGAATTAAGATTTTCCAAAAAAAACTCCTGTTTTTATTACTTTCTGGATGCAAGCTTGATTCTTTCAAGCAGTTTCGCGCGCTGAATAGGTTTTAACATTATGTCCGTAGCACCCATTTTTAGAAGATCCTGGAGAACCCCTTTTGTCGTGTCGTTGCAAATGAAAATAACTTTCGGTTTTTTCTCTTTAGTGGAAAGTTCATACAAAAGAGCATAACCGTCAAGTACCGGCATGTCAAGTTCTGTTGTGATAATATCAACATCTGATTCCATTTCCGAAAGAAGATCAAGCGCTTCACGTCCGTTCTTAGCTTCTCCGACTATTTTATAGCCCTCGGATTCTAAAATCTGCTTTATTTGTTTTCTGCTGAATTCATGCGGATCAGTAACTATTAACGTAAACGGCTTCCCGTTAGATTTCAGTCCGTCAGGATTTTTTGAGTTCAGACTTGGAAAATCATGTTTACTTTTCATTTTTAAGCCCCCGAAGCAGGTTATTCAGTAAATAGCATACAATGCGCTTAAAAAATGTCAACATAAATAGTAACTTCATGATAAAATCATTATCATGATTAAATTACGGTTAATTATTTAAGATTAAGCTTGACCTGTTATATTTTGTGCGTTATAATAACTCATTGAGCTGGCAGGTTCTGAATTAAATGAATAACATTACTTTTACAAAAATTATTCCGCAGGAATTCATTAAAGCGATTGATCATGACGATACAGTTATAATTGAATTTATTGAACTTTCCGCTGAAATAGAACCTGTTTTCCTGAAAGCGCTTAACAGATTTTTAGCGAAATATGAATTGCTGTATCTTCGCGATTCGATTCTCACAATGACGCGGGAACTTATCACGAACGCCTGCAAGGCGAATGCAAAACGCCTGTATTTTCAAAAATTAAACCTGAACATAAACAACAAAGATGAATATTCCAGGGGTATGATCGATTTCAAAAAAGACGTACTGAATCGGGAAACTACAATTTACAAAGAAATGGAAAACACAAATTTCAGGGTGCGCATTATTTTCCGGTATGAAAACAGTGTTCCTTTTATTGACATTGAGAACAATGTACGCGCTGTTCCTGCCGAACTTGATAAAATTTATTCCAACATTAATAAAGCTTTTGGTTTCAGGGATTTTAAAGACGTGCTTACCGCAATGCAGGATAATTCGGAAGGTGCCGGACTTGGTCTGATCATGGGTGTAATGGTACTTAGAATTTCTAATTTTTCAAAGGACTGCTTTGAAATAAAATCACAAGAAAATTCTTTCACTTTTTCAATTAAACTCTTTCAACGAACAGACTTTAACGAGTTTAAAAATAAAATCGCTGATAAATTAAGCAGGGAAATCGATTCTCTGCCAGCAATCCCGGAAGTCATTCATCAAATAAGTTTCCTGTGCGATGATTCTGAAATTAAAATCGAAGAAATATCCAAACTTATCAGAAAAGATCCGGGACTTATTTCCACTATCATTAAGGTTGCCAATTCTGCCTGGTATGGATCACCGCAGAAAATTACAATGATTGATGAAGCTGTAAAACTTGTAGGCCTGAAAAAAATTAAAACTCTTGCGCTGACCGCATCCGTCGATAAAATAATTAAGTCGCGATATCCGCAGCTTAAATCAATCTGGAACGAATCATATAAAAGAGCTTTCTACGCGTATAACATTTCCATTCAGCTTAAAAGCTCGGTTCACTCGGAAAATACTTATCTTGGAGCGTTACTTTCAAACATCGGCAAAATAATACTCCTTGCAGTTGATGAAGAATTGATAAAAAAATTGAATAAAATTTCAGGTTTCATTCACATTCCCGATTTTGAGATTCTTGAGGAATATTCTCTTGGTATAAGCCATTCGACTCTTGCGGCTCTTATTGCGAGAAAATGGAAATTCGACGAATCACTCTGTTCGGCTATTGAATTCCATTTGAAACCTTACCTATCAATGGAAGAATACAGGGAAATTACCTATACAATCTATCTGGCAAACATATTCATGGAAATTGAAAATAAAAGATTCAGGTTTGAACAAATAGACAGCGATGCCGCGGAATATTTTAAAATCAGCAGCATAATCGAATTCCACAGGCTGCATAATATTTTGATAAGCGCCTATGAAGTTCAGAAACAATAATTATTTTCCTTGACTAAATTCAAGTATGCAACTTGAATCTGGTCAATACTTTCATCAAAGAGGAATTTATGTATTTTCAGGATATTATTGCTAATCTTAATAAATTTTGGTCCCAAAAA
>JBFZEW010000018.1:0-3339 GCA_041306665.1 Spirochaetota bacterium
ATTTTGCATCTGCTCTGTAATTGAAAGACATGATAAGGCCGAAGGCGAGGCTGAACCGTCTTCAGAACAAAAAATACATCCTCTGCGGCTGATAGTGCCGTCGCGGTTCGGACAATTAAGATTCGCATTAATCGGAAGTTTTAAAACAAGATGTCCGTATTTTTCACGGAGATAATCTCCGAAGAAGTTATATCTTTTATCAGCCCACCATGTTTTTTTAAAGGAGTCTATTTTTTTCATTTACTGCAAGATATGAATTTTTAAAAAACAGTTTATTCTGATATTTTTTTGGATTGAAAGCGACCTGAGATACTTTTTCAGCACCGATAACTTTCATGTTTTTATCAAGCTTCACAATGAAAATACCTTTTGAAAATGCAACCTTGGTTACAGTTTTAGTTTGTTTCCATTTGTATTTTTTATCTTTCTTGGAATAATATTTCTGATACTTATATTTAACAGTTTGCGCGTTTTTGAAATTTTCAACAAGTTTTGTGACTTTTTCTGGATTGTCTGTAATAGATCTTTCAATAGCGCTTTTTAGTGAATCATTACTGTCGTAAATGAAAATATACGGAGTGGCGGAACTATGTTTTTCTTTCGCTAAATTCATTGGAATGAAAGCAGGCGGATGACCAATGTAACTTTCTCCGGAATCTTCAATTGAACTTGATTTAATTTTTTTTGATGTCAGTTCATTGTATTCCTTAATTGCCATATATTTTAAATTATAATAAACGGGCGATTTCTTTGCGACAGTGATAGCTCTGTAATAATAGTTTCTTGCAGTTTTAGTAGACTTCTGTTTTCTGTAATTTCTTGCCGCATTTATATTATTGCGGATTGAAATAAGATCGTTTTTCATTTCAATATAAGAATCAATTTTTAAGTTGGAATTTTTTTTAAAAGTTGTTTCCAGTTCAGCGCATGTGTTCAGCGCGGATTGAATGTCAGTTTTTCGGATGAAATATAAACTAATCTGCGAAAGTTTCAACACTTCAACGGTATTTTGATTATACTCTGGAGTTTTTTTGACTGATGAACCGGAAATATCTATGCCAAATCTGGTTTTAACAGAATTTAAAATTGATTTATATTGAGAATCAGCGATCATTTCCTGACTGATTTCAGAACGAAGCATTTCTTCTTCTTTCGGATTGCTGATAAAACCGCTTTCAAAAATAATAGAAATTGGAAAATCATAAAAGAATGAAAAACGGTCATACGCAACCGCGCCATAATCCCAGTTATTAGGAATCATTTTGTTTTTAAGCATGTTGTCCTTAAAATTAATTGCAACATCATATGAAAAGCCTGAAGAATCAAGTTTATTGTAAAGTGTAAGATAACCCTGATATGTTGTCTTGACTTCCGTAAGCAGCTGATTTCCGTATTTGTCACAGGTAATCTGCATGCCGGGAAGGTTGATTTTCCCGTCAGCCTTCCACACGGGAGCGATGTTATTGAGGTGGGAAGAAATAATCATAAATGAATTTGCAGATTTTGCGCTTTTTATTGTGCTTGAAAACGGAATATTTTTGTAAAATTCCGAATTGTTTTCAAGAGCATTAATGTAATCTTCACTTGAAGAAATATTTATAAACTGGTTCTGCTTTAATTTCCCATAGAGCTTTCTTGAAAGAGCAAGAGAATAGAACTCTTCAGGCAGACCTGCAGCGCTTTGCCGCCATGTTACATCTCCCTGCCATTTACCGGAACTGAGTAATCCATGCGCGGGATCAAAAAAAATTGTGATTTTATCCTTGTTCTCGAGCCGTTCATAAAGATTGCCGTAAGTTGTATCTATAAAATTTACTAATTCAATTAAATCATTTTTTCTGGAAAGATTCTTTTCTCCTGAAATAATTTTTTCAATATAGACGCTTTGAGGATGATTAACGATAATTTCTGGAGATTGAGCAGAAATGTCAAAAATTGCTGATAAAATAAATATCAGCACAGTTAAAGATGTAAAAGACAATTTTGAGAGTATTTTTTTAATTTTCATGTTATATTATCGGCATCCTTGTTTAGAAATCAAAAAAAAATAAAAATTAGTTGAATAATTTATTGCATGATATAAAGATATAATAAAAAAAGCAAGGAATTCATTATGGATAAACATATAAAATATGAAGACTTAAACCGTGAAATTCAGGCTGAATTCCATAAATATCTCGAAGAATCTAATTGCAGTATAAATGATATTGATATTGATACAGAATTGTTCAAATGGTTCGATGAAAAATTTGAACAATGGTTCAAGCATAAATATGGCGAAAATAAAAGTAAAAGAAGCTATAACCGCGTAGACGTTGAAATACCAGTACAGGTAATGGATACGATAGTTGACTATAATGATTTTGATGAAGCGGAAGTTGAAAATGAAATCATTGGGCAGTTGATAAATATCAGCCGCGGCGGAATGTATTATCAATCAATAATTCCCATGGAAAAATCCAGCATAATTAAAATTAAAATAAATTTTTCCGAGCTTCAGGAAGGAGCTGATGACGTTGAAGCGCTTGCAATGGTAATGCGTGTTGACAAACTTGAGGATAATGAATACGGAATTGGATTGATGTTCAGCACCATTTATGATAAAGATAAAAAAGAACTATACATGTTTATTTTTAAACATCTGGTAGAGATTTTGGCTTGATGAGAATTTTTTGCTGAAAGGCATGAGTATTCTATTTCATTTGAATTTTTTTTATTCTTTATTGCTTTTAATTATTTTGTTTCTGTTTTTTTATTCTTTTTGCAAAATATTCAATCGAATTAGAAAATATTCCTTAAATTTTTTTAAAATACTGCAATATTTGTCATAACTATTAAAATCATATCTCACTGCTATACTATCTAATTTTTCTTCATATTTTAATAAAAGTAAACGCCAAAAAAGAACAAACCCAATGAAAGCAAGTTTAGAAACGGAAATTTTATATTTCTGTCTTGCGATACCAAAAATTTCAATTTCTTCTTCATCAAGTGAATAATACAGCTTTTCCCAGCTTTCAGGAGAATGATCCTGGTATTCTGTTAAAATCCCTTTGACATGCCCGCATCTGAAAGCCTGGATTGCTAAACAAATCAATTCTTTTAGCATCTGTTCTTCAGTTTTATTAAATCTCTTTGATGCTTTAACGAGTTCTTTATAAAATTCGGCATCGACATTCGCGCTGGTTTTTAGTTTAAATTTTTTTTTCATATTTTTATCCTCTAACTATATAACGTAATTTAAAAAAAAATTGTTAAAGAAAAATAGGAAAACTAAACTTTTTTTGAAATTGAAAAATTATAACAGTTAATTAACAGGTTATAGACAGGTTTAAGACA
>JBFZEW010000019.1:0-3148 GCA_041306665.1 Spirochaetota bacterium
AAAAAATGTTTGAGGATATTGAAGCAGATAAAAACCGTACTGTTTTTCAGCTCACAGCTCTGATAATAAAAAATGTGCATCTTAAAACCGGTTCTCCATTAAAAGAATTAACGCAGCCGGCGGAAAAAATTATAAAAACACATATTTCATGTCCAAATGAAATTTTTACTGGGAAACCGAACACATGTAAAGACCTTACTGACGATTCCGTGATTAAAACACTGATTAAAGAATTCTTCATTGTAAAAAAATTTGATGAAATCGCTGCAATGTCCGAAGATTTTAAAAAGGAATTTAAACGTTTTCAGAAAAGGGCTCTTTTAATTAAAAACGAAACGGATTGAAATGTCAAGGGGCTGTGAACCCCTTGACAGCATTTAATCTTCTTCGGAATAAATCTCATCCAGTATTGACTTATATTTTTCAGCAATGACATTTCTACGAACTTTTAATGTAGCGGTGAGCTCTCCGCCTTCGATTGTCCATTCAGCATTCAGAATTCTAATTTTTTTAAGCTGCTCAACGCGTGAAAGACTGCCCGTGTGCTTTTCTATTTCGGAAACAATCAGATCTGTTACCTTCTGGTTTTTCGTAAGTTCATCATTTGTTGAAAAATCAATTCCTTCTTTTTTGGCGAATTTTTTAATTTCCGTAAATTCAGGAATTACCAGCGCTGAAAGGAATTTCCTCTTATCGCCGATTATACATATCTGCGCAATATATTTTGACGAAATAATTGCATTTTCAATCGGTTGAGGAGAAATATTTTTTCCGGAAGATGTCACGATAATGTCTTTTATGCGGCCTGTAATATATAAATAACCCTGTTCATCAATCAGACCAATATCACCTGTTTTAAAGAATCCTTCTTTTGTCGTAACTTCTGCTGTCGCTTTTTTATTCTTGTAATACCCGGCCATAACCTGCGGGCCTTTAATTAAAATTTCTCCTTCATCGGAAATTTTTATAATTGTATCCATTAATGCCGGACCAACGGAACCTGGAACAATGTTATCAGCCGGGATTACATTTGTTACAGGAGATGTTTCAGTAAGTCCGAAGCCTTCCAGAATTTTCAATCCCATTCCTACGAAAAATTTCGCGTCAGACACGTTAAGCGGACCGCCTCCTGAGACAGCGAATTTTAAGTTACTCATGCCGAGTGTAGTCTTTAATTTGCTAAATACCAGTTTTTCGGAAATTTTTACTTCAAGTCCTAATATACCGCTTGGTTTTTTATTTCTGCATACAAACGGAGTATTCTTCTCAGCAACCTTTTGTGAAAAATTAAAAATTGCTTTTTTCACTGAAGACGCGCCCTCTACTTTCCCCAGAATTGCGGAATGAATTTTCTCGTAAATTCGCGGAACACTGATTAAAATAGTCGGTTTTACTATTGCAAGATCCCGCTGAACTGTTAAAATACTTTCTGCAAAATATACTTTTGCGCCAAGAAACACGGCATAGTAATATCCGGCGGTGCGCTCAAGAACATGCGACAGCGGAAGGAATGAAAGAAATACTTCAGTCTCATCGACAACTTTATTAAAAAGAGAATGCACCTGATTTACGTTAGAAACGAAATTATTGTTTGTAAGCATTACGCCTTTCGGATTTCCTGTCGTACCGGAAGTGTAAATTATTGTGGCTATATCATCTTTTTTAAGACTTTCCTGTATTTTGATAATTTTATTGATTTCTTTTTCATCAATGTTTTCGTCCTGAATATCAGAAAACAGCGATAAACCCTTAATTTTGGCAGAAGGTCTTGAATACATAATAATTGTATTCAATTTCGGCAGATTACGTTTATGCTTAATTATTTTAATGTACGACTCTTCGTTGTCGACAAAACATACTTTCGAATCCGAATCTTTCAAAACATATAAAAGCATTTCATCAGAACTTACATAGTGAATCGGGACATTCAATGCACCGATTGAATTGGCTGCAAGATCTGTCACCCACCATTCATATCTGTTAGCTGAAAATATCGCGATTTTATCATCTTTTTTAATGCCAATGCTTTTCAAATAAACGGCTGTTTTATATACCATTTCCTGAAGCTGCTGCCATGTAATATCGACAAAATCATCACCGTCTCTGTAAGCAACAACTGGTTTATATTTGTACCTTTCAGCATTATTATGAAAAATGGCTGACATTGAAATTTCTTTAAACATAGACTCCTCCCGATTACTTTTGCCAATTATATAAACTTTAATTGAATTGTCAAATTTTAATGCTGATTTTTATGATTTGTTCAGAAATTTTTTAATAGTGAAAAAACATTACGCGCTTGTCTTTATCATTTGCGCAAATGCTTTTTGTTGACCCATATTTGGCGAGTTGAATAAATCTGTCAGTCTGGCTTGTTTATTCAGTGGTTCTAACTTTTATTTTCTGTAACCGTCAATCCTGTAAACCTGCCGGTAAATGAGTTCTCCTTCATCTCCGTAAATTATTAAAGTCACATGATTGAAATACAGATAATGCTTTCTGTACTTGCTGATTAATGATGTTCTTACAATTAAATCTTCATCCAATGAATACGGCTTATTTTCACCGGGATTTATACCTAATTTGAAATCCTTTGGATATTTTTCATAGAGCTTAATTCCGTTTTCTTCATAAAGAAAATTATCGTTATTCGGCGGATATGTTTCAATAAACTTTATATCACTTCTAATCGGAAGAATCTTTGTTCCGAATATGCTGCTTTTCGCCCATACTTCTTCTTCATACGTTCCGATAACAAAAATATATAAATTTCGTTTTAAATCAGTATTATTATACAGCTGGAACTCAACCTGCAGCTCAACGCCTCTTCCTTTCGGATCATGTCTTTTGTTGAATGAAAGCGAATTAATCTGGAAAATATCCGTCAGAATCGCGATCACCGGTTTGTTATCCTTAACAGTCGCGTTAAGTTTTTCATCGGCAGGTTTATCCTGCGAAAATATCAGCACTGGAACGATAAAAAGAAGTATATATACTAGTTTTTTAAACATATGAAATCTCCATTTAAAATTATTACCCTTACTGTAAATAAACTATTTTCCTGTAAGTTTATAAACATAGCTCGCTGAAAATAGAATATCAAATCAATCAACACAAATGAATAAAAGTGACTTTTCACAAATTTTTA
>JBFZEW010000020.1:0-2816 GCA_041306665.1 Spirochaetota bacterium
AATTCATTTGAGTAATCCATAAATTCGGAAGAATGAATCTCAAACTCCTTCCTGTAAAAAAATAATTTTTTTTCATCTCTTTTGAAAGCTCAATCGTCAACTCGGAACCTGCTGTTACAGCTCTGATAAAATCAGCAGGATTTTCATCATGAAAAGTCTCAATTTGAGAATCAGTGACATTCTGTATTTTTTTGTCAGAGATCTTAAAATTAAAATCATATATTGTATCATAACTTTCTACATCATTGTTCCCGAGTACAGAGCGGTGCGCTTCCTGATACATCCATTGAGAACCAAGAGGAATGTGCTGTTCAACAGACACATTATAGGCAACAAGGAAAAAAAATGAGAATAAATCATTGCATCCGCTATTTAGTAATATGTTCCCGAAAGTTTCATGCACAAAAATGGTCCAGCTTTCCGAATTTTCCACAAGTTGATTCATGCCCCAAAAGCTGTACAAACCTGTAATATTATATGGTATCTCAAAGGGATATATTTTTAACTCAAACGGTTCATCTTCAAAAAATTCCTGCGAAAACGCTAAATTCGATGAAAAAATAATTAAAAATAGAACAATGGCAAATCTAACAGATTTCATTTTAACCTCGTGAGTAAATTTTGAATGTTTTTCTATCATAGTTATAAACCATGATTAATGCAACAAAATAATTAGGTGCATAAAGCGCAACTTTTTATGGAATTATAATATATTTTTCTTGATAAATATCATTAAATTTCTATACTTTTTATTATATTTTGGGTTTCAAATTAAATCAAAATAAATAGCACGTGCAGAATGCATAATTTTCAGATTCACAATTATTGAATGAGGTTTATATGAATATTGCTATTACAATTTTCGGCGGGCTTGGACTTTTTCTTTTCGGCATGAAAATATTGAGTGAGTCTCTTCAGCGAACAGCTGGAGACGGAATGCGAAAAATTCTTTCAAAAACTACTGATAACAGATTCAAAGGCGTACTTACAGGTTTTACAGTTACCGGGGTTATCCAATCATCATCGGCAACAACAGTTATGGTTGTCAGTTTCGTAAGTGCCGGGCTTTTAACACTTGAACAGTCAATAGGCATTATTTTCGGCGCAAATATCGGTACTACTGTAACAGGCTGGATAGTTGCTCTTCTCGGTTTCAAGTTTAAAATTACACTTTTCGCGATGCCCGCAATAGGATTGGGACTGTTCATTTCATTTGTAAATAATGAAAAAATTAAAGGTTTCGGCGATTGTTTATTGGGTTTCGGACTCCTTTTTCTTGGCCTTGATATAATGGCAAATTCAGTTCAGGATCTTCGTGGATCTGAAATCATCATGAAGGCAATGTCGTCTTTCAACGCTGATTCAATTACGGGTACTATTGGTGCTATTGCGGTCGGAACAATTATTACTCTCATAATTCAGTCTTCAAGTGCCACCATGGCAATGACAATGACTTTAGCAGTTTTCGGTATAATTGATTTTTACACGGCCTGCGCGCTTGTACTTGGTGAAAATATTGGAACTACCATAACAGCTAATCTTGCAGCACTTGGCGCGAATAGAACAGCTAAAAGAGCGGCCTTCGTTCACTTTCTATTCAATTTTTTTGGTGTGATATGGGTGTTTTTGCTATTTAAATCTATTTTTATTCCAATTGTAGATTTCTTCGTTCCGGGAGATCCATTTATTGCGTCTGAAGCCAATAAATCTATTTTAGGTGATCATCTTGCAATGTTTCACACAATGTTTAATGTCTGCAACACTTTACTCTTCCTTCCATTTGTAAATGTATTAGCCAAAATAGCTACTAAGGTAATCCCTGGAAATGAAACAGAAGAATCACAGCATTTAAAATATATTTCCAGCAGTATAGTTTCAACACCATCTATAAACATTGACCAGGCACGCCTTGAAGCTAAACGAATGTCTGAAATTTGCATTGAAATGTTTTCCATACTGCCTGAAATTTTAAATAATCCTGACAAGAAAATGGGAAAACAAGTCAAAATGCTGCAAAAACATGAAGCTACTCTTGATTTACTTGAAAGAGAAATTTCAGAATTTCTGGTAAAAATCACACAGGAAAAAATGTCTATTGAACAAACCCATCAGATATCATCACTTCTTCATTCAATCAATGAATTTGAAAGAATCGGCGATCATTGCGAGCGGCTTCTTATTCTTATCAGGCGGAAATATGAGAAAAAAATTCTTTTCGGAGACAAAGCAATTAAATCAATCATAGAAATTTCAGACAACATTCTTGATTTTCTGAAATTATTGTCTATGAATCTGGAAACGCCCAAAAACATCATGCCTGACGCTGAAGTTTATGAAAATAGAATCAATGAAATTCGGGATGAAATGCGAAAAGACCATACTAAACGTCTTAACAATCAGCAATGTACAGTAGATACTGGATTGTTATTCATCGACATGCTTTCAAGTTATGAAAAAATAGGCGATCATGCGTTTAATATAGCGGAAAGTATTTCAGGTTTAAGATATTTTTAAGGAAACTATGCATAAGGAAAATATAAAAAAAAGGAGTGCTGAGTCAGCACTCCTTTTTTTTTATTAACCCAGAGTTTTAAGCCAGTTCATTTCAGCGCGTAAGTGATTTTCAAGGTAGTTATAAAGATGAAGTGCGCCTGATTCTTTAGGTTCAGCGTCCATTTTATCTTTAAGTTCAGTCATTTTATCTTTAATTAAGTCTTTTCTGTCTTCAATGAACATTTCTTTCTGCTCATCAGTTAAAGAATTATAAAACATAAGCACAATGTCAATGTCAAAGTGAATCAGAGTGTGATCAAAAT
>JBFZEW010000021.1:0-3625 GCA_041306665.1 Spirochaetota bacterium
ACCTAAGCTCGCGTCTTTCGTGAAAAACTCAGAAATACTGTCTCCACAGAAGGAAATACTGGTTCACTGCTGGCGCGGAGGAATGCGCAGTGCAAGCTTCGCATGGCTTCTCGACACAGCCGGATATAAAGTATCACTACTTGAAGGAGGATATAAAAATTACCGCTCATTTATTCGTGCAAGTTTTTTAAGAATGGAAAAACCTGTTGTTCTGGGTGGAATGACCGGCAGCGGGAAAACAGATATATTAAAATCTCTTGAAAAACTTGGTGAACAAATTCTTGATCTTGAAGAATATGCCTGTCATAAAGGTTCGGCTTTCGGATTCATTGGAATGAAAGAGCAGCCCACAAACGAACAATTTGAGAATGATACTTATGAACATCTTCGTAATTTTAACATGTCCCAACGTATTTGGATTGAAGATGAAAGTTTAAAAATCGGCCGAGTGATAATCAATGATAATCTATACAGCAAAATGAGAAACGCTCCGTTAATTAAAATGGAAATCCCGCAAACTATCCGCATTGAAAGACTTGTAAAAGAATATTGCACAACTGATGCGGAAATTCTTAAAAAAACAGTATTTAAAATATCCAGACGTTTAGGTGACAATAATGTTAAAAACGTAGTTGAAAGAATCAACTGCTCCGATTATTTCAGCGCAGTAAAAATGATTCTTGATTATTACGACAAAGGCTATGAATTCGGCATCAGTCGCCGGGATCCGTCAATGGTTCATAGCTTTCCAATTGATTCCGCCGATCCTGATTATTGCGCAGGGAAAGTTCTCGCTTTTTCCAAAGACATTCAATCTTGATTTTTTTTAAAAAGGAAAATAAATATGATTAAGACATATTGTTATTCACCAGACGCTGCAAATATTTTAGAGGAAATATTGAAACAGGACGATTTCAGGCTTAATCATGTCATTATACCCGCAGGAAAGTTTTTCCCGAAACATCCCACTGACGGACTTGTTACCGTAATTATTATATCCGGCCAGTTATCTGTTGCCATTAACGAGAATAAACCTGAAGTTTATTCATCAGGACGGATTATTGAGATTCAAAAAAACGTTATGTCTGTTCTTGGAAATCCCGGTAGTCTGAAAACTGAATTATTCATTATTAAAAGAAAGGTAACGGAATAAAAATAAAAACTTTACAAAATAATCTTATTGATTATTATAACTATAATGAAAAATAAATTAACTATTCTTATGCTGATGTTGTTTGTTCTGGGAGCGAATATTTTCTGCGATCAGATTACAAAAATTTATGCCCGTAATAATTTTCAAGGCAATGAAACAATTAAAGTTATTGGTAACTTTTTTCAAATCCGCTACGCAGAAAACAATGGAGCTTTTTTAAGTCTTGGCAACAATCTTCCGCAGCCTTTGAAAAACATTGTTATGATTATCCTTCCACTGTGCATCATCGCGTCTGTTTTAATTTATATTTACATGAAAAATATTCCTCTAGCGGAAAACATCCTCATCTGCTGCATACTTGGCGGAGGAATCAGCAATCTTACTGACCGAATAATTTTTGACGGCTATGTTACAGATTTTCTCTATTTTGAAATATGGAAACTTCATACAGGTATTTTAAATGTTGCTGATATTTCAGTCACTTTTGGCGCGTTATTTCTATTAATTCTTTATAAAAAAGCACCGAAAAAACCTGAATCGCCAACTCAATCAAACTAATATTTTATCGAATTTATAAACATTAATTTGATTGATTTTATTTGTAATAATTATAATTATTTCACAATAGGGAATAGAATGAAAAAAATAATTCGCATCATTTTGATTTTTGTAATTACAGCCTCAATTTTATGGCTTTATGTTCTATATTCTCCGTCGGGGTCATCACCAATATATCCTAATAATTTTACCCCGCTGCGAAATGATAATTTAGCCGAAAAATATGTCCCTTCTATTATCTGCGATGATAAATACACTCAAATTGAGAAAATACTGTATCGCGCAGCTGTAAGTTCCGAAGGCTTCACATACATCGCGTACCATCCCGTCTGGAAGTTTGAAAAAAACACAAGCCGGGGAATTTTACCTTTTCTGAGCAGAGCGTTTTACACCGGCGGTTTATCCTTTCAGAAAATCATGTTCGGGAAAGGTGACGTTGAAAATGTAGTTATAAAAATCACTAAGGCCGGAAAACCGGTTGAAATTATCTATGAAACAGCAGACAATTATTTTGAAAAAAACTTTTCCGTAAAACACAAAAAAATTACAAAACAGATCACAGAGGGTAAAATTCCCGAACTTGAAGTAATGAGCTGGAATCATCTTTTCCGTGAAACAGGTACATTCGCGGCAGGACAATTTAAACCTGATTATTTTTCAGATAAACTCTGGGAGGAATATGAAATGACAAAAAATCCTCCGACAAAAATAAAAAAACACCGCGCTCATGAAGACTGGGAAATTCCAATAATTAAAAAATAAGCAGGAGTACGAAAATGAATAATATTGTAATAAAAATTTTAATTTTTATTTTCGCTTTGCTGATTATTTTTATCGTCACCGGTGTTGTTAGAAAAATGGTTTATTTTCTAAGTCTTATCAGTACTGCGCGCAATTTATACTTCAAAGGCGAATATACCGAGGCGCTTAAACTTTATGACCGAATTATAGAAATAGATTCCCGTAATCCTGACGCTTACCTTGACCGCTCAAGTTTACTAATTGACATGAAGCGTCCCGAGGAAGCGCTTGAATCAGCAGATATGTCAATCAAATTCTATCCTACTTCTGCTTACGCTTATTTCAACCGCTCTGCCGCATTGCTGGATTTAAAAAATTATCAGGAAGCACTTGATTCCGCGACCCGCGCAATTGAACTTAATCCCGAAATTCCTCTTGCCTACAGCAATCAATCAGCAGCGCTTCTTCATTTTCGAAGATTCGATGAAGCATTGACTGCCATTGAAAAATCAATTTCGCTTGATTCAAAATCAATGCAGGCATGGAATAACAAATGCTCCGCGCTCATCGGCATGAAAAGATTCGAGGAAGCATTAAGCGCGATTGATAAAAGCATTTCGCTTAACAGTAAAAACTGTCAGACTCACAATAACAGAGCTGTATGTCTTCTGAATTTAAAACGCGTTGATGAAGCATTTGCATCTATTGACAAAGCAATTCAATTAAATCCATACTGGGGTGACACATATAATACAAAAACCGCGTGCCTTATCGAAAAAAAACAGTATAATGAAGCGCAAATCTGCAGCAAGAAAGCGATAGACCTTAATCCCGACAATTGGATCAGTTATCATAATTCAGCATTAGTTTTAATGAAACTTGGAAAATATCAGGAAAGTATCACTCAATCGGAAAAAGCATTACGTTTAAATCCGAAAGCGCATAATGTAGAATATAACATCGCCTGTGCTTATTCAATTTTAAATAACCCGGAAAAATCGATCAAACACTTGAAATCTGCTATTACTAATTCACCTGAACTATTAAATCTCGCTCTTGAAGATGATGATTTTATTTCAATTAAAAATCATCCCGGGTTTAAAGAAATAATTTCCAGCTTCCGCGAAACCTCAGGGTAATAGCACCGGTCTCTTCTTTTTTATAGCTTCTTAT
>JBFZEW010000022.1:0-12935 GCA_041306665.1 Spirochaetota bacterium
TATAGATTCTAAAGATGTTAATCTTGACATTAATTCATATTTTAAACTACGTGAGACATTTACAACTCTTGGCAATAAAATAGAGTATTACGAAGAAATGCAGCATGAATACAACGGGGACATTTACAGTAATGATGAACTTCACAACCTGTATGGATATTTCATGACCCGTGCAGCCTCTGAAGGTTTCAGCAGACATTTAAACGGTAAAAGATTCGTCCTTATTTCGCGCGCATCACATATCGGAATGCACCGCTGCAGCGGAATCTGGAAGGGAGATAATACTTCATGGTGGAGTCACCTTGAAGCAAATATAAAAATGATGCCTTCACTCAGCATGGTTGGCTTCCTCTATTCAGGAGCCGACACCGGAGGTTTCGGCGGTAATGCGAGCCCGGAACTGATGTCGCGTTGGCTTCAATTCAGCGTATTCACTCCCCTTCTGCGTAATCATTCCTGTATTGGAACAAGAAACCAGGAGCCTTATCAGTTTGGAGATGAACATACTAAAATCAACCGCAGCCTGATTTCGGCAAGATACAGACTTATCCCGCTTCTTTACAGCGAGTTTATGACAGCTGCTTTGAACAATGAAATGCTCTTCAGACCTTTTGCGTTTGAATACAATGATATTAGAGCTATCGAAATTGAAGATCAGATTTTTCTCGGAAAGAGAATAATGTTAGCTCCTGTATATAAAGCTAACAAACACGGCCGCATAGTTTATCTTTCTGAAGACATGCTTCTGGTAAAAATTAAAGATGATTCTTTTTCATGCGAAAAAATTAATTCTGGCGATGTGTACATTGAATATCCTCATGATGAAGTACAGATATTTCTTAAACCGAATTCCGCTATTCCATTAATCAACGCGGCAATGAATACCGCGGAAACGGACATGTCAACACTGAACATTATTGGTTACATTGATGATAGCTTTATTTTCAGCATGTATGATGATGACGGCATTAACAGTTCAATAAGCGACATTAAAGATAAATCTTTAGAGATTGAATTTTCTTTAAAAGAAAATGATATCGCATATAACGTTATCAAAAACAACACTGGCGTTTGTAAGATTAAGATATGCTTCAATATTACAAATGGTTCAGTTATTGAAAAATTAATTTGAATATAAACCGCAAACATTACAGTGAATTAAATTTTTCATAAAAAAATTTTTATTACAATTATTTTTAAAATTACGGAGACTATATGAATTCTTCCTTGGTATTTCACGAAGCCAAATCAAAATTCGCATACAGTTACGATGAAAACACTCTGCACATCCGTCTTCGGACTGAGAAGAATTCTGTTGAAATTACTGATTTAATTTTCGGTGATCCTTTTAAATGGACTCCTAATCCCGAACATCCCGATAAATGGGAATGGAGTGAAAAAGACGCATCGACAATTAAAATGCATAACGATTATTCAGATGATATTTATGATTACTGGTTCGCGGAAATTAAACCTGAATTTAAACGGACACGCTACGCGTTTTGTCTGAAAAATGGAAGCGAAGAATACATCTACACAGCTCATGGTTTCGATAATTTAAAATTTCACCCTGAAAAAAAATATAACATCCGAAGTTTTTTTAACTTCCCGTATATAAACAAAGAAGACGTGTACCGTTCCCCTGAATGGGTAAAAAAAACAATCTGGTACCAGATTTTTCCTGAACGTTTCGCGAACGGCGACCAAACGATAAATCTTCCCGGAACTCTGCCTTGGGGCAGTGAATCTGTTGTGAAAAACAGCATGCGCTTCGGCGGTGATCTTCAGGGCGTCATTAACCATCTTGACTATATTGCGGATCTTGGAATCACCGGAATTTACTTTACTCCGATCTTTGAGGCGAAGAGCACGCATAAGTATGACACTACTGATTATTTCAAAATCGATTCTTCATTCGGAACAAATGATACTTTCAAAGAACTTGTGAATAAGGCGCATAAACTCGGAATACGAATAATGCTGGATGCTGTTTTCAATCACTGCGGGTTTTCTCATCCATGGTTTCAGGATGTCATAAAAAACGGCAAAAATTCAGAATTTTTCAATTGCTTTCACATTCTTCGGGAACCTGTAGTTAATTTCAAACTTGAAAATAATCTTCCGGGCGTGACCGATGCTGTCAGCCTTCATTCATTAAATTATGAAACTTTCGCGTTCACGCCTCACATGCCGAAATGGAATACTGCCGATTTGAAAGCGGAACAATATCTTATTGAAATCGGGAAGTACTGGGTAAAGGAATATGATATTGACGGTTGGCGGCTTGACGTTTCCAATGAAGTTAGCCATAATTTCTGGAGAAAATTCAGAAATGAAATCAAAACAATCAAACCCGATTGTTTTATTGTCGGTGAAAACTGGGACAATTCACTTCCTTGGCTTCAAGGCGACCAGTTTGATTCCGTGATGAATTACGAATTTACATATCCCGTGTGGCAGCTTCTCGGCAGCGGCAGTATGATTGACCGTAAAATTTCAACGTCTGAATTCAAAGACAAAGTAAGCCGGATGATAGCAGAATGCCCAAGACATACTGCGCAGAACATGTTCAATCTACTGGATTGTCATGATACATCGAGAATAATGACAATTCTTTCCAATAATTCGAATCTTGTAAAAATCGCCTATGTAATTCTTATGTCATTCACAGGTTCACCCAGTATTTATTATGGAGGAGAGCAAGGTTTAAAAGGCGAAAATGACGGCAATCGGGTTTGCATGATATGGGAAAATGAAAAACAAAATCAGGATCTATATAATCACATTAAAAAACTTATTTCTCTTCGTAAAAAATTCCATTCATTGCGCGCTGTTGACATTGAATGGATTTTTACTGACAATTCAGGTGTGATTATTTACAATAAAGTTTTCAACAAGAAGTTAAACTTACACACAGACACAGACACAGACTCAGACACAGACTCAGACACAATCACAATAATTCTTAATATCAACAGTTCACCAATTGAAATTGATACTCCTGCTGCACTCAAAAATAAAAGATACGATATTTACAATGAGAAAGAAGTGGAGTTTAAAGAAAAATTAAATTTAAATGCTGGGAGTTTCATGTTGATTGTATAATATTTCAGGATTTTGCTTCCATGCTTTACAATTTTTACTGAAAACAATTGAGACAAACAAATAAGCATATATAATTATTATTCATAAAATTCATATATCGCAGCATCTGACTGAGCAAGATCAAATTCAATTTTATCTTTAGTCAATACTTCCCGGCCTCCGGATAAAATGTCGAATGCTGTCCTGAAAGTGACTACTCCTTCCGGTTTATCAAAACAAAACTTAACTCTTTCAGTTCTGCTGAAATTTACAGCGATCAGCAATGTCTGCTGCTCTGATTTACGGTAAAAAGCAAATGCATCTTTATTCAAAATCTGCGCGGTAATAAAATCTCCGCATGCAAGTGCGTGAGATTCATTACATATATTCAGAAGTCTTTTATAAAAATTTCTAAGATTCAGAATGTTATCATCATTTAACTCGTTTTTGTTTATAACATTCTGATACCAGATATTAAATCGATTCATTGAAAAATAATCAAATATTGTAGTCCGTCCTGTATTTTGAGCAGCACCTGCGTTTTCACTTCCAAGTTCGCCTGTTTCCTGACCGGAATATATCATTACCGGACCTTTGTATAATGCAGCTGAGAGCACCATTCCAGGAACTGCAAAAAACGGATTTCCTGCGAATTCATTAGATGCAATTCTCTGCTCATCATGATTTTCAAGAAAAGTCAGCATATGCTCCTGGTACAATAGAATCTGTTCACGACGCTGCAGAACATCATGAACATTACCCCATCCGCAGATTAGGGCACGAATACTGTCGTACAAGCCGACTTTATCATACAGATAATCAAATCCACCGGTAAAAATTAAATCTTCATACAAGGAAGGATTATAACTTTCCGCAATAAATTTAATTTCAGGGTATTCTGATTTTATTTCCTGTATTACCCACTGCCAGAATTCCACCGGAACCATTTCAGCCATATCACATCTGAATCCGTCAATTTTTTTCCCTGACCAGTAAAGGAGAATATCTCTCATCTTCAGCCATGTATCAGGTACAGGTTCAAAATATTTTTTGCTATTATTGAAATAGTCAATTCCATAGTTTAATTTTACAGTATCATACCAGTCAGATTCACACGGTGAAGAATGAAATACATTATTACCGGTTGCCTTTGCAGGAAATTCCTCATACTCAGAACCTTTACCGCAAATATTAATCTGACTTTCATTAGATTGAAATTTAAAATTTTCATGAGGAATATAGTAAAAATTGTTGTTAATACTAAAACCAACTGATGTATCATCATTTGCGCCTAAATCATAAAAACCCGAAGGTTTAACATCTGACTTGTACTGGCGTGAAACATGATTCGGCACGAAATCAATAATGACTTTCATCCCTTCATCATGCGTTCTGTGAACCAGCGATTCAAATTCTTTCAAACGCTCATTGACATTTTCCGAAAGATCAGGATCTACATCAAAATAATCTTTGATCGCATATGGAGACCCTGCCCTGCCTTTTACAACCTGAGGATTATCGCACTGTATTTCATGAGAAGAATAATCAGTCATTGTCGCGTGTTCAAGAACACCGGTATACCATATATGAGTAACGCCAAGACTGTAAATTTCTCTGAGAAGTTCTGAAGTTATATGATTGAATTTACCGCAGCCGTTTTCTTCAATTGTACCGTAGAATTTCTTATTGCTGTTTAAATTTCCGAAAAGCCTGTTAAACAGCTGATAAATAATTATCTTGTTTTTCAATTCGTATCTGCTTTATTATTTTATCAGAATATCAGATTTCTTTCCAGCTGGAAGATAAAATGAAATAAAATCCCCGTATTTATCGGTGCCTTTTACTGATGAAATTTTTATATCATTTATAAAAATTTCATCTGCTTTTCGATGCACAATTATATTGTACTGTTTAACATCAGGATTATATGTTCCTATTGAATCTGAAATTTTAATTTCTGTTGAATTAATTCCGGAGACCGAAATTACCTGCTTAAAATAGACGCCCTCTTCATATGAATATGTCAATCCATCATCATCATAATAATTGAAAGTTGTCAATTTATCTGAAGGGAAGATATCCAGTTTCACTCTGCTTATACGCTTTTCACCGACATAATTAATAAATTCATGAGAAGGAATTACTGCACCGGCTTTTATAAATAATGGAACATCCGAATAATTGACATTATCACATAATATGATATGTTCCCGACCGCCTTCAAAAATTTTACCGGAAAAATAATTTATCCAATTACCTTCAGGCAGATAAATTTTTTTCTCTTTCACACCCTGATCCACAACAGGAAAAACTATCAGATGATCGCCAAAAAACCATCCATCAATATAATTATAAAGTTTTTCATCATCAGGATAATCATAGAACAGCGGCTTGACAAGACCTATTCCTGTTTCGTAGGCTCTGCGTTCATAAGAATATATATACGGGATGTGCTCATATCGAAACTGCATAATTTCTTTCGAAGCTTTTTCAGCAATAGGTCCGAACACCCATGGCTGCCTTTGCTGCTCGTTTGTTGCATGCACACGGAACATTGGAGTGAATGCGGAAAACTGCATCCATCGGGTATAATTTTCAGCATCAGGATTTCCATTAAATCCGCCGGTATCCATTGTCCATTTTACTGCACCAAGATTTACAGCAGTAAGCATTGTCTCGCGCTGTTTCCGCATTGATTCAAAACCTGTGCTGATATCTCCCGACCACAATCCATAGGCATATTTTTGAGCTCCGAGAAAAAAGTTTCTGTTTATTGACCAGACCCTTTTATCATTATATCCGCGCTGTCCGAGATACAGTGTTTTCTGCATTTTTAAATGCTGCAGATTGTCGCCAAGTTCATCGGCTTCATCATTCCAGTACCCGGCAATGCCTGTATCAATTGATTTTTTAACTTTATCAAAATACCATGCCCCTGCTGCTGCATTATAGAAATCAATATCATTAGCTGGCTTGCCTGAAAAATATTCATTATAGTCTTTCCGGTTAGACCAGAAATATCCATGCTCCTTCGCATAAGCACCCTGTATTGTGTTAACCAGAATACGCGGTTTAAAAATACCCGTAAGCTTAATGCCCAGTCCGTCCATTTTCCGCTTTAAATTCCCTGAAGAACCATCGGGGAATTTTTTTGAATTCCAGCGGAACTCGCCGTAATTATCCTCACCCCAGGCCTTCCAGTCAAAATCTAATGTATAGTTATCAATAGGTATTTTTTTAGCACGGTAGGTATTCACGATATCAATGAGTTCTTTCTGATCCATTCCCCATTCACTGTTTGTAAAACCGCATGACCATTTTGGAAACATTGGAGACGTTCCTGAAATTTTAAAAACAGATTCCATTATCTTCTGCCCTTTTCCGGAAATAAAATAATAATCAAGATCGGTTTTAGTGTTCTGCGAAAAACTAATGCTTTGATCGGTCAATTTAAAATCACCGCCTTCGCTGTCCACAAGAATCCCGAAGCCGTTAGTCCATACAAGAGGAGCTCCAGCATCACCCTGCTTGCCTGCAAGAACTCTTGTTCCATCTTCAATCAGCATTTTACGGGATGAAGTTTCGCCAGCACCATAACTGTCTAATCCGTAAAATACATGACTGCCGGTATAAGTAAAATCAACTTCATCTTCTCTGTAGACTGCCACTGGTTTTTGATTTAATATGCTATTTCCCTGTGCATCTGAAAAAATAATTTCTCCGGTTTTTTTATTAATCGCAACAGTAATGTCGTCTGTTCTAATAACAGCGGGATTTATTTCCAGATCAAAAGTGTAAACAGGTTTTTTCCATGAACTGCGTCCTGTAATTTCAGTTGCCGATGAAGATGCTCCGTCAGGACGATAATTAATTTTTATAATATTAGACTCAAGAATATCAATGAAAACAAACTGATTTCCCTTTAAAAAAGAAAACTGATTCCCCGATTTTCTTATAACAAAAGGCTCTACACTCGATGAACTCGGAAAAAACAACACCAAGAAAACAACAACAGCGAATATTGCAATGCAGATAAATATAATTTTTTTCCTGTTCATTATAAACCTCATTCGTTATACAGTTTTCCCTTCGACAAGCTTCAAAGGCATTTGTATTAAATTTTCATTAAAACTTTTATTTTCAAAATATTCAAGAAGCAATTCAACTGAAGCAGCGCCACGTTCAAAAGCATGCTGGTCGATAGTCGTAAGGTCCTGAGTGAAAAAATTTACTGCCTTTATATGGTCAAATCCGGCAACAGCAATATCATCCGGTATTTTATAATCATGATCTTTCGCATATTTTATAAAACCCATTGCAGTAATATCAGCAAGAGCAAAAACAGCAGTTATCTTTTTATTTTTTAAAATTTGAGCTGCAATATCATATCCGCCCTGAAATGTAAGTTCTGATTTGAAAATATTTGCTTTTTTTGATTTTATACCCAATTTTTCAAGAGCACTTAAAAACCCATGATATCTGTAGCCAATAGCTCCCCATTTACCCAAATCAGAAGTAATTACAGCAATTTCCCTGTGCCCTTTTTCATAGAGATATTGTGCCATTAAAAAGGCGCCATGTGCGTTATCAATATTCAATTTCAATGAATTATTCTTTTTACAATTATTATAATTATCAATCAGTACAATAGGCTTACCAAGATCTTCAGCAGCATTTATAAGCTTGTCATCGAAATATCCGGCAAAGATCATTCCATCAATATTTCTTTTACGGATCCATCTAATTAAATCAGGATCTTTTTTATTGTCTGTATCAAGAATACCGGAAATAATCAGATCATAATTTTTATTCCGCCGGATAACTGTATCCATTCCTGCTAATAGATCATAATAGAAAGGATTATCCTGAAGCAGCCCGTTTTGTTCATATGTCGGAAGGATCAAAGCTATCAGATTAGATTTTTTGGTTGCAAGGGCTTTTGCACTGTAATCTACCTCAAAATCCAGATCTTTTATTACTTTCTGAATTTTTTCTTTAGTCTCAGGAGTACATTTTTCAATTCCGTTTATGACATTCGATACTGTCGCTACAGAATAGCCGCATTTTTTTGCTACGTCTTTAATAGTAAGTTTTTTCATACTTAGTTAACCGTTTAATCAATATTTATAATCACATACATGCTGTCAAGAAATTTATTACAATACATCACATCCTGCAAGATATTTTCACTTAAAATAAAAAAAATAACCGGGAAAATTTTGAAATTCCAACTCCAGACGCTATATAAAATTCAGCAAAGTAAAAGGATTAATCACGTAAATAAAGTGACGGCGGGATTCTGCATCAAAATTCATATAAAATCCGATTTCTTCATGAAACCGGATTTTATATTATGCACTAAATGCAAACTTACTCTATAATCGCTTTTCCGTTAAATCCATAATCAAGAAGTTCCGACATAACTTCACCCTTATCAGAAACAGTCTTTATTACACCGTTAACAGGCACATCCGGATGCAGATATGTTGTTGCAGTAATTGTCTGGAAAAGTATTTTCACTGTCGTAGTAATTTTTGAGGATGCACTAAAATTTCCAGCAGGAACAGAAACTGCTTCCCCTTTCTCATATTTATTTGCCGTAATAACAAGGTTATTCCATGTAGATTTCATAATCGTGTTATACATTATCAATGAATCACCTTCCATTAACTGAACTGTTCCATCTTCCTGGAGCATTTTTATCCAGACAAGAGAAATTTCAGAAGCGTCTCCTTTGGTCATTGCCTTGTCATAACCCTTAATGCACATTTGCATTCCAGTAACTTTACCTTTGTTATTTGTAACGATACTTTCAAAAACCCAGTCGCCCTTGTCTTTGCCGACAATTGTAGTTCTTTCGATTGAGTCTCTTTTACCTTTAACATATTTCCCGGTAACAGTATATTGTCCAGCGGCCCATTTTGCAACAGCTGTAAAATTTTTATAGGCAACGGATTTATTTTTTGTCTGCCACTGAGCATCAAGAGGCCCTTCTTTTTTTGACGCGCTGGAACACGAAATTACAAGTAAACCCATTAGTACAATAGTAAATAATGATAATTTTTTCATTTTAATCTCCATATTACATAATTTATTTACAAATTTTGAAGCATATGCCTCAAAAATCAAGTATATATTAACAAATTCAATTAAATAAAAGAGCTTTTTCTCTATACCGCTACAGTTTTATAATAAATAAGAATATATTTTTTTAAAATAAAACACATCGTTTGATGTAACGCCCGGAATGATAGATAATATTATAATGAACCTTTAAAAGCTTAATAACTAACATTTTTATGCCCTGACAAAATCAGCATTTACACTTTTTAAAGTACTATTTTTTTAGAAATGACAATGAAAAAATAAACTGCTTGACCGTTCAAAAAAATAGGATAGTTTTTTCCTGACCAGGAGGTATGTCATGAAACAATTAATACTTCCAATTTACAATGCCTGAAGGAAAATTCCGAAAGGCTTTAAATAAAAAAAAGAACACTTTTAAAGTGTTCTTTTTTTATCATCTACTATATTATATAGAAATTATCTGTTTTTCTTGCGCTCGTATTCTTTCATGTAATCATCAATCAGACTTTTTCTACCTACAGGCGCTTCTGCCTTAACAGGCTTGAGTTTCGATGAAAACAAATCGTTGAATCCTGTGAAGAATTTTGTTACAGCGGAACCGATTGCCGAGAAGAATTCAAAAACTGCTGAAAGTATCTCTTTTAAAATGTTCGATTTAGCCGACGATCTGCTGTAGCTGCTGAATGAAGACGGTGCTGAAGCAGATGAAGATGCTGTGGACATTGGCTTAACACTGCCTGCAGCTTTTGTAACAGAACTGATTACAGATGAGGTGCTTTTCGAAATTACAGAAGGAGCCGCACCGCCGTATTTTTTAGGCGCAGGAATCGGTGATCCCTTCTGATAAGCCATTGCCGGAGCGGCTGTTTTTGAGTCATAGACCTTTCTCCAGAAAAATAACGGATTGTTAGACAAAGATGCCCTGTCAATTAAATACAGGCATAAATAGTAAAAATATTGAATCAAGTTTCCAAAAAATGAAAAAAACTGATACCAGATATCAATAAATGCCCAGAAAAGATCAGTCACAACTTTAAAGAAGTCCCAGATTTTATAGAAAAAATTAAAAAAAGCATCAACTGCTCTATTCCAGAACTGTTTTACCAGACGGTAATCCATAATTTTACTCCACTATTATAAATATTCTACTAAAAACCCTATATCGACTAATAAGTCAATTAAATTATTGAATTATGTTTACTTCCCAAAACCAGTATTAACTTTTTTTAAAAAAATCGTAAATATGGATTTTATCAAAACTTCTACCGACACAGGAACATCAAAAAATCAGTTTTAGAAGTTCTCTTATTTTAGAACTCATCTTTCCAGTAAACCATCATTCCAGCGCGCAATTTTGCAGAAACATCCCTGCCGCTGAAAATTTCAGCAAGCTTTAAAGAAAAAGTCAAAGCTGAACCTGCACCTTGCCCGGTTATAATTTTCCCGTCAACAACACACGGAAGATTAACATATTCAGCGCCGTTTAATTGAGTTTCATATCCAGGATAACACGTTGCTTTTTTACCTATCAAAAATCCCGCGTGGCCGAGAACCATTGGGGCGGCGCAAATCGCCGCAAGGTACCCGTCATTTTCATTAATGTCAACAAGAAGTCTGTTTACATCGGGGCTTTCGAGAAGATTTTTACTTCCCGGCATTCCCCCAGGCAGAACAATCGCGCCATAATCATTACCAGTGATTTTCCTGATATCAGCATCAGCTTTAACTGAAATGCCATGAGCGCCTTTTACCAATTCTGATTTAATATGTAACGTAGTTACCTGAACATCAGCGCGCCTTAGAACATCGATAATTGTGAGCGCTTCAATTTCTTCAAAACCTTCAGCCAAAGGGACAAGTACTTTCATATTTTCTCCATTTAATCAGAATGTATTGTGATTTATTACTCTCACACATTAAGGATATTATCAATAATAATTTTTTCAACGCTTGTAAAGTAACCTGACAGCAGGGAATATTCATCAGCGTTGAAATCTGAAAGAACATAATCAGCAACAGGAAAAGCCGGATGATGCGGTCTTCCGATTCCAAACCTTATGCGATAGAAATCAGATGAACCAGTCTGCTGCGCGATTGAGCGTATGCCGTTATGCCCCTTGTGCCCGCCGCCTTTTTTCAGACGAATGTCTCCGAATTCAAGCTCCAGTTCATCGTGAATAACTATTAAATCATCAACACTGCACTTATAAAACGCGAGAGCCGCGTTCACGGGATTACCGCTCAAATTCATGTAAGTCTGCGGAAGCAGTAAAGTAACATCAGTATTATTTATTTTTGCCGATGAACAAAGCGCGTTGAATTTTTCTTTATAACTTGGGAAAGAGTATTTATCTTTTAAATATGCGGCTGACATGAAACCGATGTTGTGACGGTTTTTCGCATATTGTTTTCCGGGATTACCGAGACATGCAATAATTTTCACCTGTTCACTTGCTCCGGTTATTTCAATGACGAGACAGCTTCTTTAACAGAATTAAATAAAGGTATGTGCTTATCAACTCCTGTAATTACAAAAAGCTTCTGAATATCATCACGTAGAGAACAAATGATAAACTTGTGATTTTTCCGTTTAACTTCATTCATGACCATGAAAATTACACTCAATGCAGAGCTGCAAATAAACGCAATGTGTTCCAGGTCTAAAATATAATTAGTATCATTTTCGCTGAGAAGCTTATCGACTGCACTTTTAAAAATAGTCAGTTCTTCATTAGAAAGAGAACCAACGACGCTGACAAGCACATAATCAGGCTGTATATCCGTAATAATATTCATAAAATACTCCTGCAAAATAGAATTTTACTTTTTGCCGTTTCGTCAAGTTTAATTTTCAATCTGACGCAGAAATTCAGCGACGACTCTGTATAATTTTCCGGATTTCTCCGCGATTTTTTTTACGATTTCATCTTTATCCGAGCAACCTGCTCCATCACTGATGATTTTAATTATGCCGCACTGAACTTTAAATAATCGGCAAACCTGTAAAACAGCGGCAGACTCCATATCGGTAATATCAGCATCCGCGGAAAAAAAATCTCTTTCACTATCGGTAATTGCCGGCATGTCACGGCAAAGACAGACCGCGCCGTTAAGTCTGGTGATGTTATCGATTTTAGCAACGCGTTTTCCACCGCAGAAAAGAGGTCTGTCAGATTCAAAAATTTCAGTGACGGCAAAAACATCATCCTCGCGAATTAAAGGCTTTAACGCGCCCGCAGTTCCGGCATTAATTACAAGCTCAGGCTCATCTCGACAAATGTACGTCAAAGCGGCAGCAGCGTTCACCTTCCCGGGACCGGAAATTATCAGATTATATTTATCGCCCGAATAAACAGAAAACGGAATTGTCTGTGAACGATAAAGATTAACTTTAACAATAAACTGCTCTACTTCCTGTTTGAAAGCCGCGATTATAACAACACGCATGATCACCTACTTAAAAATCAGGTATATATAACAATATCGGTTTAAAAAAACATCATTTTTTTAAAAAAAATTGATTTTTTTACTTGAATTTATTTGTTTATTGCAATAATACGATATATATTAAATAAGTGGTGAATAAATTGGAAGATAAAATAAAATTACGTGATAAAATATTTTCGTGCTTTTACTCAAATACATCATTATTTGATGCTTATGATGAAACTGAAAAAAAGCATAAAGTAAAAGAGTACTTAAAAGAAATTTTTCAGAGTGCAGGTGTGAACTATGATAATCCTGATGTTGAAGGACTATATCAT
>JBFZEW010000023.1:0-5948 GCA_041306665.1 Spirochaetota bacterium
CTCACAGTTCTATCCAAAGAAAACGGATTTTTAATCTGCCGCGCGAATAATTCCGGAATTATTAAAGGTAAGAAATCAATAAATGTGCCAGGAGTAAATCTGGAACTTCCAGCTTTAAATAGCCGCGACCTTGAGTATATAGACTTTGCAATAAAACATGACATTGATTTTATAGCGCATTCGTTTGTCCGCAGAAAATCAGATATTCTGGAAATTCAGAAAATATTGGATGATAATAAAAGTAAAATAAAAATTATTGCTAAAATTGAAAATCAGGAAGGTGTTGAAAAGATAGACGAAATATTAGATGCAGCATTCGGAGTTATGATTGCGCGAGGCGATCTTGCAATAGAAATTCCTGCTGAAAGAATACCAGGCATTCAGAAAAAAATCATATCAAAGTGCATATCCCATAAAAAACCTGTAATTATCGCAACACAAATGCTTCATTCGATGATTGAAAAACCGCGACCAACACGCGCTGAAATCAGTGATGTCGCTAATGCTGTTTTTGACAGAACAGACGCGCTCATGCTGAGCGGTGAAACTGCTTTCGGCAAGTATCCAATAGAAGCTGTAAAAACAATGGTGAAAATTGCTGCTGAAGTCGAAGCGGAACTTGACCGTTCAAATAAAATTACAGATTATGCCGATGACAAAGACATTACTTCCTTTCTGTCCCGCGCCGCGGTAAAAGCGTCAATTAATCTTGAAACAGAAGGAATACTCATTGATACAATGACAGGCCGGACTGCACGCGCTGTTTCTGCATTCCGCGGAAAAACATTTATTTATTCAGAATGTTATTCCCGGCGGACAAAAAGGGAGCTTGCTTTGTCTTATGGAATTGTCACGCGGTTTTTCGATATAAATGAAAGCGGAGAATTTTCACTGAAAAAAATGCTGAATGATCTTCTTGTAAAAGGTGTATTTAAACCTGAATCTAAAATTGTTGTAGTGGCGGGAAATTTTGGTCCTGTGCGCGGCGCTTCATTTCTCGAAATTGGTACTGTAAAAGAACTTCTTGGAGAATAATATAACCTGGCATTCTAAATTCTAAAAAATAAAATTCATTAGGATGCCAGTTTAACTTTTGATAACTATTTCAGTTTTTCTTTTAAACTGTTTTCCGGCAGAATTCCAACCATGCGTTCACTTTCTTTACCGTCAATAAAAAGAATCATTGTTGGAATTGACTGAATGCCGAACTGCACAGCAAGATTCTGATTGTTATCAGTATTTATTTTTACAATTTTTGCGGATATTTCATCTGATTTTGAAAGATTTTCCAGTATTGGTGCAAGCATTCTGCAAGGTCCACACCATGGAGCCCAGAAATCGGCAAGCACTTTTCCTTTTGCGTCAAGAACTTCAGTTTGAAAATTAGATTCAGTGATTTCAACTAAATTACTCATAACATCCTCCGGAATTAATGCGATAAGCGGCATTAAGTAATATTATCACAATGAATAATAAATAATATGTATTATACAAGCAAAAAAACATTGTTTTTTAATATAAAAATACCGATATTTATGTATCAGAGTATTATTAAAAGGTTTTTATAATGAAGAAATTAAAACTAGTAATTATGATTTTTCTTGTTTCCGGATTGTGCTCAGCGGCATTTTCACAAACTGCTCCTTTAGATACTGAAGAGAATAAGGGTGATTTGCAAAAAAATGCTGCCACCTCTGAAAAAGATTCGACTAAAACTCAGATTCCACCGGGATATGGCGATGTTAAATGGGGCTCCGATTTTGAAACAGTAAAGAACGGCGCGAAAGGCAAGCTCAGCTATGTTGATGAGAACAGAATAATCATCAGCAAAGAAGGAGAGATAACATATTACTATGGTTTCTTTTTTAAAGATCCTGAAAAGGTCGGCGAAAAAGAAGGTGAACAGCGCAAAGCGGAATATTATTACAGCTCGGTAGAATTTCCATATTCACATCTTGAAATGATTAAAAAGAAGATGATCGATAAATATGGTGAACCGGACAGAGAAAACGTTAAAAACAACCGCGGTGCATTTCTTTGGGAGTCAGATACGACAATTGTGATTGTGTGGGTTGACGCCTATGAAGGCAAGCCATATGTTAAAAAAATAAGCTACATAAGTAAAAACGTCTCGGATAAAATCAAACAATATTTCTATGAAATTTTTAATCAGGACAAGATAAACGTAGATAAAGTCCTTGTACCATAGAAGCGTCTGGTCAGCAGAAGAGCGGTAAGGTGTTTTAAAAGAAGGATTGGTCAATTTCCTGAATGTTAGTTTTAAGCATTTATATTATACGAATTAAAATGAGAAAGCAGTTGCGAGGCAACTGCTTTCTCATTTTCAAGTGGCATGTTATGAGTTCTGAATAAAAACAAATATTGTTGAAATTCCTTCGTCCAGACTTTCAAGAGCTTTTCCGACGACAGAACCTATTTTTTCAAAAGAATCTATTTTTCCTTTCATTCCGCATCCTGGAGTTGAAGATGTCACAATTAAATCGCCTGGTTTAACCGGATTGTTTCGCGCGTCGACTTTGCATAATACTTTTCCTGCAAGCGCAACAGGAAATAATTTTTTGCTGTCTTCGTTTGTGTTGTTAAAAATTAAAACAGGCTGTGAGGATACAATTCCGCAAACGCGCGTATCATATTCTTTCTGCGTGCGCGCGAGCTTTGCGTTCCCTTGAGGCGATGCGATAAGTATGTCTCCCGGTGAAATATATTCTTCTCCGTCAGACTCAAACATTTCAGCGGCGTTGAAAGGAAGATCATTCGAATTTTTTAATCCCTTTATTTCAATTGGACCGTTAAACTCGGAAGAGCCTGATACTAAAAGAGCTTTCCCGTCGCCGATCAGTTTGATCGATTTGTCAATATTGTCAATGTTTCCAAAACCGTCAACGACCAATGAATAATAATGCTCGCTTGAAAAAACGCCGCCAGCGCCGAATCTTGAAATTCCCAAAACTCCGCATCCCTTTTCATCTTCCGATGTTTTCCCTGATGACTGGCCTCTGATTCCCGTAAAACTGCTGTGGCCGAAGATACCATAATTGCCTGAATTATTTTCATTTCTTCCGTCGGCAATTCCGGCGATACCTATGCTTCCCGCAGAAGATGAATTATTTTTCGCGAAAATGAGCGCGGAATCTTCAGACGGAGGCGTAATTCCCTGCACTGTCAGCGCTTTCTCTCCTTCGATTGAAAGAAAACCCTCATGTGAATTTAAACTGTGGTTTGAAGGAGCGTAGTCGTGAACATGCGGTAGCGGTTCTCTCATGTCGGAAAGTCTTTTATCGCTGCTTTGTACTGCAAGTAAATCTTTTGAAATTCCATTAGCGGCAAATTTCATGATGCCGTAATTTTCGTTGTCTGCTGTTTTAATTCTTTTATCATTTCCCTGTACTGCAGTAAATGGAGCATCTTCACCGTTTTCTGCAAATTCAACAATTCCTTTTGAAATCGTAGTTGCATCTTTAAGTCTTTTATCACTCGCTTGGACAGCGGTAAGTGGAGACGTGCCGCCGTCGGAAGAAAACCTTAAAATACCTTTTTTAAATTCAGTGCCATCTTTTAATCTGTCATCATTTGCTTGCACGGCAGCGTCAGGACTGTCTTCAAGATTATCGGCAAAGCGCATTATACCCTTGTTTTCAATCGTCGCGTTCTTAAGTCTGTCGTCATTTCCCTGTACAGCCGTAAATGGAGAGCATTCATTGATGCGTGCAAAACGCATTATTCCTTTTGATGATTCGGTCGCATTTTTTAACCGTTTATCGTTTCCCTGAACCGCAACTCCGGAAATATCTTCGCCGTCTTCGGCAAGCTCGACAATTCCTTTTGTAATCGTGGTTGCATTTTTTAGACGCTTGTCGTTTCCCTGAATCGCGACGCCCGGGATGTTTTCACCGTCCTCTGCAAGTTCAACGATTCCTTTCGAAGTCGTTGTGGCTAATGATAATCTGGAGTCATTTGCCTGAACCGCGCACATAGGAGCAGTTTCACCATTTTCGGCGATTCGTAAAATTCCTTCCGAATAGGTAGTCGCTTTTTTAAGCCTTTTATCATTTCCCTGAACTACTGTATCAGGTTTATCTTCTCCATCTTCCGCAAGTTCAACAATACCTTTGGTTGCTGTTGTCGCGTTTTTAAGCCTATTGTCATTTCCTTGAACTACTTTTCCTGCTTTGTCTTCGCCGTCATCGGCAAGTTCAACTACCCCTGGAGTGAATGCTGTTGCAGGCTTTAATCTGGAGTCGTTAGATTGAACCGCTTTGAGACCTGTAATTTCGCCGTTTTCGGCAAACTGCATAATTCCTTTATTTGTTGATGAAGCATCTTTAAGTCTTTTATCATTGCTTTGCACTGCCGCATTCAAGGAAGTTTCTCCGTTATCAGCAAGGCGCACTATACCGGGATTTGTGATTGTAGCATGTTTTAACCGGCAGTCATTTCCTTTAACGACTCCAATTTCAGAGTATTCTCCGTCGCCGCATAATTTGACAATGCCGAATGATTTTTCTGTCGCTTCTTTAAGTCTTGAATCAGAAGCCTGAACCGCAATGTTGTCTTTAATTTCACGGTCATATGCAAGGCGGACAATTCCCTTTGAAGTTTCACTCGCGTTTTTTAATCTTGAATCGGATGCCTGAACTGCGAGCAGATTTCCGGTTTCATCATCCTGCGCAAACTGGACAATTCCTTTAAAAATTGTCGAAGCGTCTTTTAGTCTAATGTCGCTTGATCGTATGACAGCATCTCTGGAGCATTCATTGTCTTTTGCAAGCCTGACTACTCCCGGCTGGAATACTGTAGCGTATGGGGGATTATCGCTGCTTACATGGTAGTGCGAGCTTTCGTTCGTTGAAGCAAATACTGAAAGTTCCGCGATTCTTACGCATGAAATTTTTCCATCTGAATCCGCGGAATTGATTTCAATTTTTAAATATTTTGCATTAATATTGTTAATGTTCCACTGGTATTTTTCATTTCGGGATGCTTTAAAGTTTTTCTGGTCTATTATGTTTGTCCACACCTTACGGTCAATGCTTGTATCAATTGAAAAGTTTTCCGGAAATTCTGTTGGAGATATATCAGCGGATTTCATGGCAATGAAATTTAATTGATATATTTCGCCCAAATCGATGTCAAGTGAATGTGTTTCAGAACCTTGCGCTGCTTCAGTTTCCCAATAAGTCTGATTGTTGCCGTCAATGAGACAATTTGTTGAAAAATTACCAGCTTTTGATTTTGATCCTTTTATTGATTTTACTCCATCGATTCCAATATTTATCTGTCCAATCTGTGTGCAGTACCCTTCATCCGATTTTGCTGTTGATGGTATTACGAATTTCACATATTTGGCTTTTGTCAGCGGAAGGTTTAATTTATATGAATTTTTTTCTAAATATATGTCATTGTCGACAGAGAGAACTACCCAGTCTTCGTTGTTTTCACCGCAAAGAACCGTAATCGCTGAAGGAAAAAGATTTTTATTTGATGAACTTACAGGCGAATGAATTTCAATTAAATTGAAAAGCGTAACATCTTCCAGTTCAATAATGATAAATTCCGTTTCAGGCGAGCTTTTGGGTTTTGAGCACCAGTAAGATGTTGAAGATAGGACGGATGAAGCCGGGTATATATCGCTTTTCTGGCTGGAAAAAGCAGTGAGTTTCGCTTTATAGGTTTTACGCTTTAAAATATCTGTATACATTTTAACCTCAAACATGAATAATTGCATTTATTGAAAAAACCCTCATTAAAGAGCGCATAAAGTAAACTTTTACATATAAAAAAGTGTTGTCAAATCATTTCTATCGATTATAATTATAATTCTTATGAACTGGAGAAAAAAATGGAATTTTTAGAAGAGAAAACACCCAAGGGATTTACTCTGAAAATTTTTACTGATAAAGGAAATTACATCGTTTTTGACAGAAAAG
>JBFZEW010000024.1:0-8502 GCA_041306665.1 Spirochaetota bacterium
AATAGATCCGGAGCATAAACTTGTATATGAAATCAAAGATGTTTTTTTAATAATTATTTCCTGCAGATATCATTATTAAAGAAACATCAATCATATTATTCTAACAACAATGCTGCATCATTCTGAAATTATATCCGGCAGATTTCACAAAGGAGATATTTTAATGAATTATTTAATTATAAATGGCGATGATTTCGGGTGGAGCAATGATGTTGTTGATTCGATAATTAGCGGATTTAATAACGGAGTAATAACCAGCACATCCGTAATGACAACAATGCCTGCTTATGAATATGGAATTGAGCAGTTGCGGAAAAATCCCCGGCTTAGCTCCGGAGTACATCTTTCATTATTTGATGGTAAACCAGTATTGCCGAAAGAAAAAGTAAATACTTTAATTGATCCCGGCACCGGAATGTTTTTACCACTTCCGCAGATTAAAAAAAACATTAAACACATCAATAGTGCTCAAGTAGCTGCTGAATACGAAGCCCAAGTCGAAAAATTTTTAACAAGCGGATTAAAGCCTACTCATCTCGATATTCACTGTCACCTGCCTTATTTACATAAAAAATGGCTGGCAGGAGTATTTAAATTAGCTCAAAAATATAATTTACCAATGCGTACTCCGATTGGCAGGGATTACAAAGAGAAAAGTAAAATGCTGGCCCGGAAAATAAAAATCCCGGCTTTTATAATTCAAATAAAGTCAGCCGGATTATTAAAACAATTTACTAAAAGCAACATTCCGCATCCTGATTATTTCATTAGTGAGTTTTCAGACACTGATAATAACGCAGTTGTAGAGAATAAAATTGCCTATCTGCAGCAGATACTGAAAAATCTCAATCCGGGATTGACTGAATTATTAACACATCCAAGCAATGCTGATGAAAAATGGCGTGCTATTGAAAATCAGGTCTGGAACGATTCCAGGATAATTGAATTTGTTAACAGGCAGGAGTATTTCATGAAAGCAGACTATAAAATTTTTACAAGAAAATAATTATTAGGGGAAATCAAATGCTGGAAGAAAAAGTATCATTAAAAACTAAATTGAGCTACGGATGCGGAGATATTTTTGCCGGAGGTTCTTTTTTGTTAATTGCCCTGTTGTTTATGTATTTTTTAACAGATGTCGTGGGCTTAAAACCTGAATTAGCAGGATTGATTGTTATGCTTGGCCGTATTTGGGATGCTGTAACAGATCCATTAATGGGCACCATTTCTGATAGAACAAAAAGCCGTTTCGGCAGACGTAGAATATATTTTTTAGCGGGAATTATTCCGATTTTTTTCACTTTTGCCGGCCTGTGGCAAAGCTGGGGATTTACTACTCAAACGGGATTGTTTTTTTATTATCTTGTAATGTATGTTGCTTTTTCTACAGCTTTTACCATGGTGCAGATACCATATGTCGCACTAATGCCTGAAATTACATCTTCTTACAATGAAAGAGCTTCGGTAGCAGGCTTTCGCCTGATGTTTTCAGCAGTATCTGCGATCATTGCAGGAGTTGTTCCAATGCTGATTATAAATAGCTTTCCGAAATCACCCGCCGGCGTTCACTCAAAAAGCGGTTATGCTTTGATGGGATTAGTTTTTGGAATTTTTTATGCTTTACCCTGGTTATTTGTATTTTCAGGAACAAAAGAAAATCCTCTTGGCGTTACAGATCATAAATCAAAAAATCCGGTCAAAGAAGTTCTTTCTCTTTTTAAAAATAAAGCCTTTCGCAATCATGCCGGCTTATTTATCGGCAGCCAGACAGCTGTTGATTTTTTAAGCGCTTTGTTTTTATATTACATATCTTCTGTTTTAAAAAAACAGGCTCAGTACTCTACAATCATGGCTGCTTTGTTAATTGTCCCTGTAATAATGATGCCCATCTACGTACGAATTGCCCGGAAATATCAGAAAACAACTCCAATGCATTTTGGATTGATTATCTGGATAATAGCAATGCTCTCAACATTGTTAGTTTCGGAAAATAATTGGGTAATGGTTTACATTATTGCTGCTTTTGCCGGGATCGGAACATCCGCATCTGTTTTTGTACCTTGGACAATTCTGCCGGAAGTCACTGATGTTGACGAAATCATTTCCGGTCATCGCAGAGAAGGAATCTATGGCGGGTTTTCAACATTTTTACGTAAAGTTGCCGGCGGTATAGCAATAGCTTTATTAGGAATTTTATTAGGATGGGCAGGTTATCTGCCGCCTGAAGAATTAGCAGCACAGAATCTCGTCAATCAGTCTGCAGAAACTATTTTCAATTTAAGACTGATGTTTGCAGTTATTCCGACCATATTCATTATAATTGCACTGTTTTTCTCTTTTAAATATAATGTAAACAGCCGGCGGCATGCAATTTTAATGGCTGAAATCAATCGTCTTAAATCAGGCGGCAGCAAGACAATTGTCGATGCGGAAACAAGGTCAGTCTGCGAAGAACTAACCGGCTTAAAATACGAGCAGCTTTGGGATGCAACATAAATTATTTCTTTTTGTAATTTACAAAAAGAAATTTTAACAGCACTGCTGTCTATTCCGAAAGCAGTGCTTCATCATTCTGAAATTCTGTATGACGGATTTCATGAAATTTATCTACAAGATTTTTGATTGTAAGATTCTTTTTTTCTTCGCCGCTGACATCAAAAATAATTTCACCCTTGTCCATCATCAGAAGTCGATTTCCAAGTTCAATTGCATGCCCCATATTGTGAGTTATCATTATTGTGGTAAGACCATAGTCGCTAACGAATTTCCGTGTAAGATCTTAAACCTTCGCAGCGCTTTTCGGATCAAGAGCAGCTGTATGTTCTTCAAGATGAATATTACCGCTATTAAGAAAAAAATCAGATTTTATCCTTAATAGCAGAACATACATCATTCAGCATATTTTTAAAACGCAGAACATCTCCAGATTTACTTCCGGTAAAAATATTTTTTTCAACTTCCTGCGCTACCGGATCAATATTTTCCAGCGCATGAATCGGAAAGGAAGTAAAAATTTATCAAAATCTATGAGAAATTAAAACAATATCACCTAGATCAATCTGCCATATTTTAAATTTCAATACAATGGCACAGGAATTTCTCCGAATTTGTTCCCGAAAGCTCCAATCACTATATCTGTTACTTCTTTCTTTTCAATATTTATTTTTGCCATTAGAAATGGTTTCTGCCGTACAGCATAATTCATGATTTTACTGTCATCGTTGGTGTTCTGATATAGTACTGCTTTCGAAATAAGTATCTTTTTAATGTTAGGATTTTTTTCCTCCGCGTTTCCATGCGTCTGCACATTCGCCATTGGATTTAAATCCATGGTTTCAACTCCCAATTCAGACACGCCCCATTCTTCAGGAATAATATAAACGAGCAGTTTCCCTTGATTTTGAACATTTTCGGATATTGCATTTTTTACATCGGCATTATCCATTACCAGACTGGAAATATCCGAAATTTTACTTTCATCCAATTCGGTCAATGACAAAGAAAAATAATTTTCACCGTACGATGCTGAAAGTGAATTTATCACATTATTTCTCATCGCCATACCCGAGAACATGATTATCACACAGCATGACGCGAAAATTACCGCGATAGAAACTTTTCTTTTAATACCTTCGGCTGGAAGAATATTTAAACTTTTAATTTTAAGAAATTTTATTTTCGGAAAAAACATTCCTGTTATTTCGTAATACGGAGCGTAGCTTTCCGGAAATTTTTCCATGCATTCCTTCTCTTCCGCTCTCGCGAGAAAATAGTAAATAAAAGTCATTGCAAGAAACATGAGCCAGACAATCAGACGTGACCAGAAAATTGACATTCCCAGGCCGAACAGAGTCCACGATGTATATTGCGGATGGCGTATAATACTGTAAATTCCATTGGTAACAGCGCCTTTTTTCGCAAATTTTGCATAATAAATCTGCGCGAACGAGACAGAAAAAACCATCAGACCTGCGATCATGAAAGGAACGCTGATCGACAGCAGAATGTTCGCCGCTGCGCTTGAACTTTGGCTGAAATGAGGAAATACTGTTAAGACTAACCATGCCGTCTGTTTGTGCGAAGCCAGAAAATCGAGCGGGAATTTATACACTCCGTAGAAAAACACCGCGAACGGGGATGCCATATAAAGCATTTCAAAAAGAATAAGTACGTATGGAATCCAAGATAAATTAAGAAGACTTTTTTTTGTTGTTTTTTTCACTGAATTGCTCCTGTTTTTTTAATTGTGCCTGTAAAATAGCATTATTAAAAAATTAAATCTTCCTGATTTATAATTTCACAATGACTGATTTATAAATCCGCAGGGATTTACTGATTATTTTTGAAATTTGTGGGTGTTTTCGACGTGAATTTTTTAAACGCGCTGTTAAAAGCGGAAAGCGAATTGAATCCGACATGAAACGCGATATCAGCAACGGTCATTTGGCTGTTTTTATCCAATAGAATATGTTTAGCTTCGTCAATTCTCTGCCGGTTTATATATTCCGAAAAGTTCATGCTGAACTTATCGTTTATGACCTGCGACAAATGATGCGCCGTGCAGCCAATATCCTGCGAAAGCGCGGAAAGTGTAAGCTCTTCAGTCAAATATGCTTTGTCCTGATTCATTGATTTCTGAAGATTTTCATATATCTCAGCGGCTTTTTCAGGCCGTAAATTTGACGATTGATATTTCCCGGAAATTAAGCCGTACTCTACCGCCGCAGGCTGTTCCTGATTCAGAGAAAAATAACCTATCAGATACATGTATGCTGAAACAAACAGCCAGACATAATCCCAGCTTTGATTGTTTTCCGGAAGTATTATGCTGACAAGCGCCGCTACTATCCATGTAACTGTATTTATTCCGAGAAGCAGCGCGATCCAGCGTAATTTTTCACTGCGGATTCCCGGATATGAATTTTGAACAAGTTTAGTATAGACATAAATTCCTCTGATTGTTAACGCGAAATATGCGATGTACTGCGGAATCAGAAATCCAGACATCACATTTTCTAAAAGATTCATATCAATTTTAAACAAATGATTTATTCTTCCCCGCGAAACAAAATAGGCGTAGCTTACAAAAAAAGAAAACAGAATCACGGGAATAAAATGAAGCGCAACCGCGGGCGAAAATCGTTCTTTTTTTCCGGTCTGAATAATCGTGTATAAATACAAAAGAGGATTATAGGCGAAAATTAAAACTGTAATAAGCAGATCATGCTCAGGAAGAAATTCGAGATAACCTTTATGACCAAGCGCGTGCAGCGCGATGCTCACAGAAAATAAAAGCAGAAACAAAGATATGATCCTGTTCGCTGTCATGTTTCCATGCTTGCGTAAACCAAGAACAAGAGACAGAAACAAGCCCTGCACTGCTCCGCAAAGCAGAATTATGTAAATGAATGATTCCATGAATATATTTTATTTACAGACGTTTATATGTCAATTAAATGTTTTAAAGTTTGAGAGCAAAATCAGCATCGACATCCTTTTGGATCCATGGAATCTGCCGCATGTCGTCTCCTACTTCACGGGATAAACAAGACTGAACATGAAGTGATTTGCAGGCAATTCCGACAAACAGCATTATCAGCGCGGATGAGGTAAAAAATTTAAAGCTGCCCTTCAATTCACGATTAAAAGAGTTTTCTATTTAACTTGCCGCTGCCGTACCAAATGACTCCTTTATGTTTTCCGTCAACCATAATGAAATCGCCAATGTAACTTTCAGTACCGATTAGAACGCGCCTGTGTAGCACTTCTGAACTGTCGCTATCCAGTTTTTCACCGGAAAAAACAACAGTCTTTCCGTCAGGAGAAAGCATTATCTCAGAAATGTCGTAAAACTTTTCAACGAGCTTACCGTCATATAAAAGCTGGTATGTATCCTCATTATCAGTTACTGAACAGATAAAATGGTTCCCTTCTTTTGAAAAAACAAGCTGCTGGGCGATACTGAAAGGTCCGTATTTTTTACCGAACGCGTTAACAGCATACATTGTTTCATTATCCTTTTCAATCCAGCCGAGTTCACCGCTTGCCGAAAATGCAGTTTCAATAATATTATTTACCGGTCCGAACTGCAAGTTGTTCCAGTGTAGTATCATGCCGCCGCTGTTCCAGGCATCTGAAATCCACGCCATTCTGACACCGTCAGATGAAGGAATAAAAAAATTGAAAGTCTGTTCTTTGAAAGGCCCGGTCGTCTCAGCGCCGGAATTAACGAAAAGTTCTCCATTATCGTCTTTATGAAACGCGCTGCAGACGACTTTCCCGTTAAGACTGTGCATTACGCCTTCGCCTGCGAGAAACGGACCTGTAATCTTTCCGCGTGAATAAAATTTAATGCCTTCATCATCCTGGAAAAAATATGCAGCTTCACCTCCGTCCAGGACTGAAAATTTACCGATTGAATTATGAGGACCGTATTTTTTGTTTCCCGCGACAAGCTGCATTGTATCTCCCTGCAGAGTCACATAGGCGGCTTCAGTTTTCCCCGGAGTCAGCGTGAATGAACGTACTTCGTCATAACTGCCGGTTTTGGCGCCTGAAAGATAAACATCATAATTACCTGCAGCATACGCGACAAATGAAGGCGAAGATGCGTTTTTAATATAGCCAAGTCCCGAAACGCCGTCGAAAGGACCGTACTTTCCGCTGTCGCTGAGAATTGTTTCACCGTTTGAATTATACGCGGTGAGTGCGGCATGATTTCCGTCGGATGAATATGCGGGCTCGCTGAATGAATCGAACGGCCCGAAGTCCGTACTGCCGATCCGGACAAACTCTCCCTTTCTTTTACTTCCGGCAACAATCAGAGCCGTCCCGCTGTAATAGAAAACCGGGGCATTATAATACGGGCCTATTTTTTCTGATCCGCAGTATACCCAGAATTGAAATTCGGGCTTAAACTTTGAACCTGCGTTGATTTCAGCGCAATAGGCGAACGATGATCCCGTCTGCGACCATTTTAAATTTTCCAGACTTATGTATTGACCGATAATTTTGCCGCTCACAAACAACTGTTCTGCCGCGAACCATGCCGATAATTTTCCGTCAGCAGAATATCCCAGGAACCGCAATTCATCTTCATAAGGACCATATAATTCTCCGTTACTATACACGCGATATAAATCACGTCCGCCGCTGAAAAATTGATGAGTTATTACGGTGTCAGTTTCGAGTCCGCCATAGACATTAGTCACGCTGCCTTCATAGCCGCCGGATTTTTTCTCCGCAGTGATTAACATTGAAAATAATAGTATCATACAACACGCTGCTGCGCGCATAAGTTTCTCCAATTTCACGCGTACATAAATCACGTTAAAATATTTTATATTCTAACCTGTTTACAGTGAAAAGTCAAGCATGAAGATGATTTGCGACTATCGATGATGGGATTTAGAAAATGAGACGCTTGTGATAGATGTTTTATGATGTGAAAATCTTTAAGTAAATCACGCTGCAAAAAGCTTTTTCAACGGTGAAAGGTTTGCTCCAATGCATTCATAAAAATCTGCCGGTTTATATGCCATTATTTATTTTTCATCTTGCGCCAAATGCATGAGTTCGCCTATTTCTACGATATGTCCATCAGGATCAAAAAAACGGAAGACTTTCTGTCCCCACGCCTGAATTTCCATTCCATGAATAATTTTCATTCCGGATTTTACGACTTTATCGAACGACTGTTCAAGATTATCCGACTCGAAATAAATTTCCAGATTTCTTTTCCCATTTTTAAAATTAAGAAAAGACTTCCTCTTGAAAACAGTTTTTTTTAAATTATTCGCGTCATGCAGAACGAAATGGTTCTCAAAAAAAACGATCGTACCATAATCCTGCTCCGCTTTCAGCCCAATAACAGTTTCATAAAACTCTTTCGATTTCTTCAAATCTCTCACAAAAACTATCGTGTTGTAAAACGTATTCATGTTACCTCCAACTCAAACCTGTTAATTAACAGGTTTAAACCTGTCTTAAACCTGTTTAGACATAAAATTGTCTTTGTTTCAAACACTTCCGCGGATTGATGTCCGACACCGGGAAAGATTACAGCCGGTTTTCCCGCGGAGATATTGTAAAATAAAATTTACGCACGAATTCTGCAATGTCAATCATAAATAGGAATTTTGAAATCGGCCAAAACAGAAAGAAGCTCGGCTCAACCAAATGTCTATAAAAAAGACTAAAGTCCAGAATTCTTTGTATTGTCTAAGTACAATCTCGCCAATTCATGAATTTTCAACACAAATTCATGCAAAGCAACAAACTATTATGAAACGCTCAGCATGTCGTGCTGATTTTGTCGAAGAATATCTTCTCGCGCTGCTATTTTATTTCAGAATACCCGGTTGTAATTTTTGCTGCTCTCTGCGCGCTCCACTCCTGCTGTTTCATTTTGTTCGATATCTGCCATTTATGAGCATCATTGCCGAGCGCCTTATACTTTAAAATCAGTTCTTTCTTCGAAAGAATTTCATCTCCCCAGAAAAA
>JBFZEW010000025.1:0-7302 GCA_041306665.1 Spirochaetota bacterium
TTTTTCGTTTATAAAATATACCGGCCGTCTGCTGATTCACGGAAATATACTTTCCGCGCTTTAAAATACGGAATGTTGTGCGGATTTTCATCCGGACTTGTAACTCATATCCCGTCTGTTGCATTTGATTTGCTCCGAAGCGGAACAGCTCAAAATCAATCTTATAATCACAGCTTTGATTTTTTAATTTTCATCATACTTATTGCGTGCAGCATTATATCCGGGATTTTAGTCGGAGCATTATACGGCTTTATATTATCCAGAATTTTTATTAAATTTCCCGGAAATGATAAATAAATGTTTCGCTTCATTAAATGGTTAATAATCCTAATTTCAAAAATCACGAATTCAGGAATGAAAGTATATCTTGAAGATTTTAACAAATGCGCGAAAACATACGATGAAGTTCTGACGCGTCCGGTTCTTGCGCAGGCGACAGAAATCGTTTTAAACAAATATGGTCCTTCGAGCGGATTTGCATGCATTGACTGCGGCTGCGGTACAGGTCACGCGACAATGATAATATCCGAAATGATTAAACCGGACGGCCTGGTGACAGCCTGTGATTTTTCGGATGAAATGATTAAGAAATCAAAACAGCGTCTTCGCAATCATCACAATATTAACTATCTCTCCGGCGACATGATTCAATGCCTGAAAACTTTTGAAAATAATGCTTTTGATTACGCCGGACTTTTCTGGTCGCTTGAATACGTGAAACATGCAGAACTTTTAAAAACACTATACCGGAAAATTAAACCAGGCGGAAAAATAAATATTCTGGTTAACACACGAAACTCGCTCATTGAGCTGCAGACGATGATCATGCCGATCATTCTGAAAAACATTTTCTGTCTTAAAACCATTCCTCCAATGAATTTCATTTCATCAGCGGAAGAATTCGAAAAAGTTTCAGTCAAAGCTGGATTTTCAACTGAAAACATCAGCAAGGAATCGGCTGAAATAAAATTTTCAAATGGCTTTGAAATTGTTTCATGGATGCGAAACGGCGGACCATCCGCAGGATTTTCAGCATCGATTAAAGAAAAATACATTGAAAAAATATACAGCCGAGTCGCGGAAGAGACGGATAAACGCGGCGGATTAACCGTCACGTTCAAATATTTCTCATACTCAGGAATAAAAAAATGAACATGCTGAATGAACTTCGGATAATTAAATCGAAACATTTCATCAAACACATGAATACATACATTAAAATATACTGCCGTCATAAAATGGGAACTGCAAGACAGAAAGCCGTGACATCGCTGTGCAGAAACATAGCAGGACCAGTTCCATACGTACTGAAGATTGATCTGCTGCAAAACTGTAATTTAAAATGCAAAATATGTTACGCGACGCACGGCAGTATCGAAATGTCGCTGGATGATTTTAAAACAATAGTTCGTCCTCTGAAAAACGCGGGATGCAGAATAGATTTAATGGGCGGCGAACCATTTCTGTACAGCAGGCTTAACGAAGCAATCAGTTACGCGCGGCATGACATGAAATTCAAAGAAGCATTTATCTACACCAACGGCACCTGCGTAACGTCCGAAAAAGCTGTTTCGGCAAAGAAAGCCGGATTAACTCACGCTATGATCAACATAAGCTCTCATGATGAAAAACAACATGATCTGTTCACGGGCGTGAAAGGTTCATGGAAAGCTTCCATAACCGGACTTAAGCATCTTAAAAAAGCCGGCGTCATTACGCATCCGTTTATCGTTCTTCATAATGACAACATTAATGATTACGCTTTGATTAATAAATTTTTCAGGGAAGAACTGGAATGCGATCCGGTTTTTTATCAATACATTCCTAAGGATCTGAAAGATCCTCTGCTTCCATCGAAAGAAAAATGGAATGCTGTAAAAAAACAAATTCTCTGCGAAGATGAAACAGGACGAAAACACGCACGTACCGTTGAAAAACTGATTACGCTCTGCGGAAAAAATTGTCTTGGAGGATATTTTTCATTTTCAGTCAAAGTCAACGGCGACGTAACTCCCTGTCCGTTCATAAATGATATAATTATAGGTAACGCGCTTGAAGAAAATTTCTGGATTGTTTTCATGAAAAGAAATGAGAACCCGATCTTCAGGGATTTCTCTTCAGTGCCATTAGATTGCAAAGCGTGTACTTACCGCTTGGCATGTTCCGGCGGATGCAGAGCTGGTCAAAACGGCAAGTACCTGTTAAAAGATCCTCGCTGTCTCGGTCCATGGAGTAATAATTTCTCTCATGAGAAATTATTTGAAAAAATTCCAAGTTTTTTTTAAATACACATTGAAAATACAGTAAAATTCAATGAATTCAATGCCTGACGATCATCAAGCGGCACGATTGACTATCGACAGACATCACGGCAGACTATCGTCAGGCGTCATGACAGACGACAATACATATTTTGTCTTTTTTTGAGAAGACAAAATATTCAACCAGTTATTCTGCTGATATAGTCAGCTTCCAAAAAAAGACAGGTTCACACAAAAGGCACACAGTGAACAGTGGTCAGTGATCGGTAATCAGTAATCTGTGAACAGTGATCAGCAATCAGTGAACAGTTTGAAGGCTATTACGATGGATTTCACGCGAAGCACGCAAAATACAAGATTAAACCACCCTGGAATAGAACCATGCATGAAAAACTATCTAATGCATTAGTACGATAAATATTTCAGATAAAAAACAAATTGACAAATTCCTGGAAATAGTCATTTTAAATTTAAAGGGTGATATCATGAAAATTATTTTACGAATTTATAAAATAATCATAAAGTTGTATGTACAAACTCTGCGGCTGCAAAAAACTGTAATTTTAAATCAATCAAATTCTTCCGTTGAAATCGCCGCGATTATTAAAAAGAAAAAATTTACCAGCATTTTAATCATTACCGATAAAACAATCATCGCCAATAAACTGCATTTTAAAATCACGAAAGAACTGAAATTAAAAAAAATTCAACATTTCATTTATGACAACGTTATACCTAATCCGACTGTCCAAAACGTAAATGAAGCCTCCGAAATTTACAGACAGAACGGATGCGCCGCAATTATCGCTATCGGCGGAGGATCCGTAATCGATTGCGCAAAGCTCGCAAGCGTTGTTGTACTTTCAGGCAAACCAGTTCAATCTTATGACCGGCTCATTCCTTTTATCAGAGCGCGTGTTCCTCTTATCGCGATTCCTACCACTTCAGGTTCCGGTTCTGAAGTTACAATGTCTGCCGTCATTACAGATACTGCCAGGAAAAAGAAAATGCCGATATCTGACAAAAAACTTGTTCCTGACTATGTCATTCTCGATCCGGATTATACAAAAAAACTTCCTAAGGAAATTACCGCGGCAACGGGAATGGATGCGTTGACTCATGCTGTTGAAAGTTATATTGGCACCTGGAGTTTCAAAGAGTCCCGGCAATTTGCAAAAGATGCTGTCAAACTTGTTTTGAAAAATCTGGAAAAAGCATATTCAGATGGAACAGATAAAGATACAAGAGCAAACATGGCTCTGGCAGCGACATATGGCGGGTTTGCCTTCCGTCTTTCAAGTCTCGGCTATTGCCACGCAGTTGCGCATCGAATGAGTGAATTATATGCAATTCCGCATGGACTTGCGAATGCAATAATTCTTCCCCACGTATTGGACTTTTCATTTGAAAGCTGTTATAAAAAACTGGCTGAACTGGCTGTATATGCGGAAATTGGTTCTGATAAAAAAACTGAAAAAGAAAACGCGGAATTATTCATTGCTAAAATTAAAAACATGAACAGAAAAATGAAAATTCCGGCAGTTATTAAAGAAATAAAGAACGAGGATATTCCGCTTATTGCAAAAAGAGCAGCCGCTGAAGCAAATGCGATTTATCCTGTTCCTAAAATTATGAACAGGAAAGAACTGACTGAATTTATTTTTAAATTAAAAGGATGAAAATTTTCAAAACACGTAAGATTTTCATTATTACATCAATTAAACATTATGGTTATTAAAATCAAAAAAATCACTACATAGAAATAATGGAAATACGTGATTGACATAATATTATTTTTACTGTACCATAACTTATGTTTATAAAATACAAAATTACAAGTGCATTATTCAATTTAGTTCTTCTACTTAACTTTAGCAGGAGCGATATTGCATTTGCTCAACATGGCGAAATTGTTTTGGGAGGGTTCCTATCTGAAGAGTCTCCAGACTATAACAAAATGATGAAAAACTATACTATTCTTTTTTCCAGATTGGGTTATAGTTTCAAATTTATAAATTTGCCACTGCCAAGAGCATCTATAATGGCAGATACAGGCAGCATAGATGGAGAAATTCATAGGAATATTAAATATATATCATCAGTAACAAATTTAATCCGTGTTCAGGAAATAGTAGGGAGATACGAGATGAGCTGTTACTCTACTGATAAAAACCTGAACATTAGTAAAATCAATTATCTAAAAAATCAATCAATGCATGTTGTAATTAAAAGAGGCCAGTTGACCCTTGAAACATTACTTAATTCCAGTGATTATAAACAGATGACATATGAAATAATTGACAAGGATGAACTCGGAATAAGAATGGTTATTGCTGGTCGTTGTAGATTTTTTATTGGTCGTAAAGTGGATATTGAACATATAATTAAAAACAAAGGATACAAAGCATATAACAACGGAACTATTTACAGTAGCAATCTCTACATGTACCTTCACAAAAAACATGAAAAACTGATTCCTTCGATAACAAAGACAATCCAGCAGATGAAAAAAGAAGGAATTTACGAAATGTAAAATTTCTAATCCTGAAATAAAACTAATACTCAAAACCTTCTAAACAATTTCAAATTCAATCAACTGTATTTATTATAAAACAATAATACAAATTCAACTGCATCCGAATCATACAATATTCAATTCTATATACAGTAAAACATGATTTATATTAATAGCGGATTTAACCACCTATAATAGCAAACTATCCGCTATTTAGAAAGCTGGTGAATTTCAATTAATTTATTGTTATTAATTATTTAATGTAATATAACATTAATATAGTTTTGTACATAAATTTAGAAAAGATATACATACAAGGAGTACATCATGATTATTTTTAAATTCCGTTCATTTAAAGCAAAATTAATGACAATTATATTTTTACTGATTCTTTTTTCAGTATCAGGAATTTCATTGTTCCAGATACTAACTGTAATCGAGGACACAAGAAGCAACTATGAAAAATCTGCTGATCTTGTTGCCCAGTCTATCCGGCAGAATATTGATTTAAAACTCAATGCAGTTGAAACAACAGTAAAATCAATAGCAGCAATTGAATCAGTAGTCAACTTTGATATTGAAAATTCAATAAAATCAATTGCACGGATTGCAGAAAACTACGGCGTTATTCAAGGTCTGGCAATACAGCAGACTGACGGAAAACAGATTTACAAAATGGAAGGCGGGAAACTTCAGGATAATAAAGATCAGCCTTATTTCATAAAAGCCATGCAGGGAATTGAAAACTATACTGATGTTATTGTTGCAAAATCAGATGGAAGGCAGCTTGTACTCTATGTAGCACCGATATTTCAAAACAAAATTTCTATTGGTGCTTTAGTGGCACCTTATCCGCTTAATACTATTCGTCAGTTACTTCTGGATACTAAATATTATAATGGCGGTTATGCTTTTATAACAGACAGAAAAGGAATTGTAATAGCTCATCCGGATCAAATACTCACAGATCAGAAAAAAAATCTGGCAGAATTCGCACCTGTAAAATTTGCCATGGAAAACAAATCCGGCACAATCAGCTATGATGATTCTGATTTTGATTTTTATGCTGACATTGATGTAAAATCATATCTTGATAAAGGAATTGTTAAATTCGACAATGACTCATTTAAAAAAATTGCAGTAGTAAACACTATAGAAAAAACCGGCTGGATAATTATATCTGTAATCTCTGAAAAAGAACTCAGAGGTAAAATCATTTCAAGCCTTACTTCACAATTAATATTGCTGCTTCTAATAATTCTGTTCTCCACTCTGATAGCTTATATTGTCGCAAAAAATGTATCTAAACCATTAACAGACATGTCAGGAAAATTTAAAAATGCCACTGATGGCGATTTAACACAGAGTATTGACGGAAAAATATTAAAAACAAGAGATGAAATCGGATGGTTATCCCGTAATTTCAATGATTTCCTCGGAAGACTGAAAAGTGTTGTGAGTGATGTTAATGTTTCAGCAAATGATCTTCAGAAATCCTCTCTTGAAATTTCAAAAGCCACAAATGATTTTTCAGCAAATATTCAAAGTCAATCAGCAAATTCCGAGGAGATTACTGCTGCAATTGAAGAAATTGGAGGCAGCATTTCAAATGTTGCTGATGAGGCTAAAGTTCAAAATGACAGCATTACCGGTCTTGACAATAAAATCCGCAATCTTTCCAAAATGGTTGTCGAAATGAAATCCATGACAGATACTACTTTCAGTTTGACAAGTGAACTAAAAGGAAAAGCTGCAAATGGAGAGGTAGCGCTTCAGGCTATGAATGGCAGTATGGAGAAGCTGATAAGTTCCAGTCAGGACATGCAGAATATTCTTTCAATTATTAACGATATATCAGACCAGATAAATCTTCTATCTCTGAATGCTGCAATTGAAGCTGCACGTGCAGGTGATGCAGGTCGCGGATTTGCTGTTGTAGCTGATGAAATTTCAAAACTCGCGGATCAGACAGCACAAAGTTTAAAAGATATTGATAGTTTAATAAGAATCAACAGCAAGGAGATTTCAAATGGTCAGGGAAATATTAAACAGGCACAGGAATTAATTTCAGATTATTTAAATGGAATAAAATCCATTAATGAAATGAATAAAAAGATTTCCGAATTTATGGACACTTACACTGAAACTAACAAGGGTGTTTTAATAGATGCGGATAGCGTTAAAAAAATATCCGATCACATTAAAATGGCAACAGATGAAACAAAAATAGCTATTCAGGAAATTTCAAAATCAATTATTGGAATTAGTGATCTTTCACAGTCCAATGCATCAATTGCTGAAGAAATTTCTGCATCAACAGAAAACTTATCGTCAATGGCGAAAAGCCTTGTTGATGAAGTTAAATTTTTCAAAACTAACTGATATAACTATTTTACTAAAATGGAACATCTGAATATATTCAATTTATTCCGATGTTCCATAATCAACAAATTAGTAATCAATTTTTTTCTTTCCAACAGGACAGACTGAAATACAGATTCCACATAGGCTGATTTCTTTTTCAAA
>JBFZEW010000026.1:0-3647 GCA_041306665.1 Spirochaetota bacterium
TTTAATGAAAAAAATTCCGATATAACTGAAAGACTTTCAGTTTCGGTGCATTATGATAAAAGAATGTACAAACAGGACATTCAAGGTTCAAAGGCGCATAGCGAAATGCTGAATAAAATCGGCATTCTTGCGAATGATGAACTTGAAAAAATACACTCCGGTTTAAATGAAATTCAAGGTGAAATTGAAAGCGGCGTCTTCGATTTCGATGTGAAACTTGAAGACGTGCACATGAACATTGAGTCGCGTCTGACGGAAAAAATCGGTCATGCCGGAAAGAAGCTGCACACAGGCAGATCAAGAAACGACCAGGTAGCGCTTGACACAAGACTTTATTTAAAAGAAGAATGCGATGCCGTTGATGTTCTTCTTGTTAAATTCATTAATTCTCTTGTTGATCTCGCGGAAAAAAATAAAGACGTGATTCTTCCTGGTTATACACACATGCAGGTTGCGCAGCCTGTTAGATTTTCGCACCATATCCTCGCGTATTGCTGGCAGCTTTTACGGGACCGCCGTCGTTTAAGTTTCGCGAAAGACAGCTCGGATTTTTCTCCAATCGGAGTCGGCGCGCTTGCGGGTGTTAATTATTCAAACGACAGAAAATATATGCAGGATAAGCTTGGTTTCAATAATATTACTCAAAACTCAATGGATACTGTTTCAGACAGGGATTATGTTCTTGATTTTTTATATTTCGCTTCTGTTCTTGGAACGCATCTTTCAAGATTCTGCGAAGAACTTGTACTCTGGTCTTCTTCCCAGTTTGATTTTATCCGCCTTTCAGACAGAGTAACTACCGGTTCGTCAATAATGCCGCAGAAAAAAAATCCAGATCTTGCAGAAATAATTCGCGCCAAGACAGGCCGTCTTAACGGAAATTTAATTTCCCTTTTGACTGTTTTGAAAGGATTGCCAATGACCTATAATCGTGATTTGCAGGAAGATAAAGAGTCTCTTTTCGACAGCATTGACACGGTTTGTCTGTCGCTTGAGGGCATGAACGAAATGATGAAAGATATTTTAATTAAAAAAGATAAAATGCGAGCGGCAGTATTTTCAAATTTTTCCACAGCAACGGACCTGGCGGATTATTTATCGCGGAAAGGCGTTCCGTTCCGAGAAGCTCATGAAATAATAGGGACAATAGTCGCTGATTGCGAAAAAAATAGCGTTGATTTTTTTTCAATGAAAACGCAGGATTTTAATAGATATTCTGAAGTTTTCAGTGATGATGTCCTTGAGTATGTCAACCCGGAAATGTCAACTGAAAGAAAAACTTCTTTCGGCGGCACTTCTTTGGCAGAAGTCAACCGTCAGATTGATGAAATCAAAAAAAATTTACGCTGACAGTTTCATAATATTTACTGGCCTCGATTGACAAATTATTTTTATTAAATTTGTTCGCGGTGAAAATATTTAATAGCTTGAAAAAAATGAAACAAAATATAAAACTGCAATAAAATCATTGCAAAAATTTTGAAAATAATTATAATTAATATAATAATCAATTGAGGTAAACAATGGAAAATAGAAAATATGTTTTTACGTCAGAGTCTGTTTCAGAAGGTCATCCTGATAAATTATGCGATCAGGTTTCTGATGCAGTACTTGATGCTTGTCTGAAGGACGATCCTGAAAGCCGGGTCGGATGTGAAGTTTTTGCCACAACCGGACTTATTTTCGTCGGCGGTGAAATAACAACTGAAACATATGTCGATATTCAGCAGCTCGCGCGTGATGTTGCTAAAAATATCGGCTACACCAATCCTGAGTATGGACTTGATTATGAATCAATGTCTGTTCTTAACGCGATTCACTCCCAATCACCCGATATTTCACAGGGTGTCACAAAAGGAGTCGGATTATTTGAAGGGCAGGGAGCGGGTGATCAAGGTATGATGTTCGGATTCGCTTGCCGTGAAACTGAAGAATTAATGCCAGCGCCTATCATGTTTTCTCACAGGATTCTTCAATATGCCGCTGAGCTGCGTAAATCAGGTCAGATTAAATGGCTGCGACCTGATAGTAAAAGCCAGGTAACAGTTGAGTATGACGGGAAAAAACCGGTAAGAATTGACACTGTCGTAGTATCGCATCAGCATGATCCGGAAATTACATATGAAGAAATTAAAGAAACAATTATAGGCAAAATAATAAATCCGGTATTGAGTAAAACAGGTCTTCTTGACGCGAATACAAAGTATTATATTAATCCGACAGGCCGTTTCGTAACAGGCGGACCTCATGGCGACTCGGGACTTACCGGCAGAAAGATAATCGTCGATACTTACGGCGGAATGGGCCGTCACGGCGGCGGAGCATTTTCTGGAAAAGATCCTTCGAAAGTTGACAGATCTGCTGCATACATGGCGCGTTATGTTGCTAAAAATATCGTTGCCGCTGATTTATGCGAAAGATGCGAAGTTGAGTTAGCCTATGCAATTGGTGTTCCATTTCCGGTTTCGGTAAATGTTGAAACATTCGGTACAGCGAAAGTTCCTGAAGAAAAAATCGAAAACGCTGTTAAGAAAGTCTTTGATCTTACGCCGGAAGGTATCATCAAAAATCTTGATTTAAAGAAGCCGATTTATTCCAAAACTTCAACCTATGGTCATTTCGGCAAAAAAGATATGAGTTGGGAACAGACAGATAAGGTTTCTGCGCTGCAGAAGGAAATTTAATATATAAATAAAAATAAGTCATTGGAGAATAATTTAAAATTATGACATTGACTTATTTTTAATTATGGTTATAAAGTCATGATTATTGGAGAAAGTATGAAATCAGCTGCTGGAAAAACTGTTAAAAAAGTCCCCGTAAAAAAAACGTCAAAATTAAAATTGGATAAACTACTTGCTATTGTAATTCCAGCGTACAATGAAGAAGAAATGATTGGAAATGCTGTAGCAGAATTAAAAAAAATAAAAATAAAAATTAATAATCTCGGCTATAATTATAAAATTATTGTAGTCAATGATGGATCTAAAGATAAAACATTTGAGAAAGCAAATAATGCCGGTGCTGATCAAATTGTTGTTCATAAAATTAATCGTGGACTTGGCGCAGCTATTCGCTCAGGTCTCGCTGCGGCAAGAGACCTTCATGCTGACATTGCGGTTAAATTCGATGCAGATCTTCAGCATGATCCCGAAGATATTTTAGAATTAATCAAACCGATAATTGAAGATAGAGCGGATATTGTTTATGGCAAAAGATTTGATAGAATTGAATATAAAATGTCGTTTGTGAGGAAAATGGGCAATAAAGTATTTACCGGACTAATGCGCTATTTAACAAAATGGCCGCTTGAAGACAGTCAGCCCGGCATTTTTGCAGTAAACAGCGACTATTTGAAAGTTTTTCGTCTTCCTGGAAGTTACAATTATACTCAGCAGGTATTGCTCGATGCTTACCATAATGGAATGCGTTTTGCGCATGTACCGGTTCGTTTTAAAAAACGTGAAACCGGCAAATCTTTTGTTTCAATGAAATATCCATTCAAGGTCTCTTATCAGATTTTAATATTAATATTAACTTTTAAACCCATGAAAATTTTCGGATCAATCGGTCTTTCCATGCTGACAGGTGCAGGTGTCATTTTCATCATTGAGATAATACAGTTTTTCATGAAGCTAAGCGAAAAA
>JBFZEW010000027.1:0-4366 GCA_041306665.1 Spirochaetota bacterium
ATTTTCAGGATGATGTATATGATCAGCTGATTATGATTCTTAAAAAATCCGCGGAGAAATACTGCGATTCAGCAATTGACGTTGATAATTCATTGACTCTTATGGTTCAGGCAATGGTATATGGGAATTTAGGCAAAAATTCATTTTCAGGATCATATTACACACGTGACATGATAACAGGAAATAATGAAATTCAGGGCCAGTTTCTTCAGAATGAATTTGATGTTTTTGGTATGACTGGAAAAACAATAAATCAAATTGATAAAAAATATTTTGATAAATTGACGCAAATAGGCAAAAAAGTTGAAGAAGAATTCCGTGAAATCAGGCATATAAAATTCACGATTGAAGAAGGCAATTTATGGCTGGTTGAACAGCGTGAGGTCGATGAAAAATCTACTCAGGCGCATCTCGCAACACTTCTCGATTTAAAAAAGAAAAAAATCGTCGATTCGAAATATATCATCAACCATATGAAGCCGGTTCAATTGAATGAATTGCTTCACCCGATAATCGATCCCCGGACAATTAAAGGCGTGAAAAGCATGAAAGGCGGAATTTCCGGATCATCCGGCGCCGCAATCGGAAAAGTCTATTTTTCAACAGACAAACTGCTGGAAGAATATAAGAAAGCGCTTCTTCATGGTGAAGATACAAGTATGATTCTTGTAATGGAAGCAACATACGCTGAAGACGTAAAAGCTATCGAAGTTGCTCAAGGTGTTATCAGTACTGAAGGAGGCTTCTCTTCTCACGCGCCGGTTGTCGCGCGAAGCCTTGGAAAAGTAGCTACAGTTCAGCCTGAAATGAAAATTAAAGGAAATACTTTCACTATACAGGGACAAACAGTAAATGAAGGAGATTACATTTCACTTAATGTTCCTTTTTACGACGTACCGACTCTTTATCTTGGGAAAGTCGGTTTAATTGAACCTGATTTCGAAAATAACGGTCTTTTGGAATTTGTAAAGCTTAGCCAGGAGTTTGTCGGTGATTTTGATGTTCGAGTCAATGCTGATCAGCCGCGGGAAGCAGGTCTTGCGCGCCAGTTTCTAGCGCAGGGAGTTGGTCTTTGCCGTACTGAGCACATGTTTTTCAATGAAAAAAGAATCATGAAATTCAGGCAGATGATACTCGCGCAGGGTGAAGAAAACCGGAGAAAAGTTCTTAATGAACTCAAACCAATGCAAAGATCCGATTTTTATGAATTATTTAAAATTATGAATGGTCTGCCTGTTACAATAAGACTGCTTGACGCGCCTTTACATGAGTTTTTACCGCGTTCTGAAGCTGCAATGAAGGAATTTCTCGCGTTTGTTCAGCAGAAAGATAAGTCAATGAAACTTGCCGATATTGCCGCACGATGCGAAGAGCTGCATGAAATGAACCCGATGCTTGGTCACAGAGGGTGCCGCGTTGCTATCACATATCCTGAAATATATGAAATGCAGTGCCGGGCAATTTTTGAAGCAGTTTGCATGCTTAAAAAGGAAGGCATTAAGGTTAAACCTGAAATTATGATTCCGATTGTAATGAGCGAGCAGGAATTAAAGTTTATTAAAAACGGTAAAAAAATCGAAGGTACGACCGTAAAAGGAATCCGTGATATTAAAAATGAAGTATGTGATGAATATGGAGTATCCGGTATTGATTACAAAGTGGGTTCAATGATTGAATTGCCTGCAGCAGCGCTTAGAGCTGGTCAAATTGCTCAATATGCTGAATTTTTCAGCTTCGGCACAAATGACCTTACTCAGACAACGTATGGATTGTCGCGGGATGATTCGAATTCATTTTTTCCAAGTTACACATTATATGACTTGATTAAGCATAATCCGTTCCAGGTGCTTGGAGACGAAGTTAAAGAGCTAATAGCGACAGCTTCAATAAGAGGCAGACTTACTCGTCCGAACATAAAGATTGGTCTGTGCGGCGAGCATGGGGCTGATCCGGAGAACATTAAATTCTGTTATGAAGTTGGCTTAAATTATGTGTCGTGTTCGCCTTATTCGATTCCTCTCGCTAAACTTGCAATTGCTCAGATGAACTTGAAAGCCGCAGAAGATAATAAATAGAATAAAATGCGTAAATGGTCGAATTATAAAAAACTTCCGGGAGACCGGAAGTTTTTTTGTTTTTAAAATTATTCTTGCTAAAATAAAAGGATAATAATTATTTTGAATATAATTTGAATTGAGGTAAAAGAAATGAATGATATTAATAAAGATATGACTTTTGGAGAATTGCTGGATAAATATCCGGAAAAGGCTGATATTTTAGGTTCCTTTGGACTTCATTGTATTGGTTGCCACATTGCAATATTTGAAACAATTGAACAGGGTGCTCAGGCCCATGGTCTTGACGACGCGCAAATAGCTGAAATGATGGAAAAACTCAATAGTTAACGAATGCGAATGAAAGGCGATTAATTAAAAAAGAGCTGTCAGTTGACAGCTCTTTTTTGGTGAGGGAAGGATTCGAACCTTCGAAGGTGACACCGACAGATTTACAGTCTGTTCCCTTTGGCCGCTCGGGAACCTCACCTTGTGAGCTGGAGAGAGGAATTGAACCCCCAACCTACTGATTACAAATCAGTTGCTCTACCGATTGAGCTACGCCAGCAAACATCAATAAACATATCGAATTTTATCGTTAAACTGTCAACAAAAAAAATCAAAAAAAATATAACTTTAGCATTAAAAATAATATAAAATTTTAAATTAAATTTACTCTTAAAGTTAAGAATGACTTAATCAATGACGAATTAACTAATATATGGGTAATTTTATTTAAATTTAAATTAATAAAACATGTGACAAAAACCATCTTTAATTATAATTTGACTTTTGTTGATTTTTAATCTTTAATTATAATTAACAGATATTGTAAGATTTAAAAATTTAAAAATTATGATACTGTGTAAATATGGTAATTTGCGGTAGAATTAGCAGTGAATAATAATGATAAAAAAAACAAGCCGAAGGATTGTATGCTAAAAAGAATTTTCTTTTTCTTTGTTATATTCAATTTCGCCATTATTTTACATTCTGAAAATAGGGTAATAACATACAATGATTGTATTCGGATCGCGTTGGAAAACAACCCTCAGGTTAGCTATATTTTAGAAACTGAAAAAATACATTTCTCTAATTATAAAAAAGCAACGGCAGCAAAGTCAGTTGAAGTTACCGGGTTAATTAATACAATACAAGAAAATGATACTGAATCTGATACTGTCGGAATAAACGGAGTAAATTCAGATTATTCTTTATTTGCAGGTCTTTCCGTGAGTTATGGAATTTTTATTCCAGGCAGGGAGAGTTCCATAGAAATAGCAAAAAACTCGATTTATTTAAATAAACTTTTGTCAAAAATTCAGTTAAATAATTTAATTTACGAGGTAAAGCAGTCTTATTTTAATTATATCAAAGCAATTAATAATACAAAACTCAGGAAAACTATTTTAGATAAATATTCTCTTATTTATAGAAAAAACACAATTTATTTCGAAGCGGGAAATCTTAGACCGTATTTATATAATAATATTGTCATTCAGTATGACCAGCTTCGTTTTGATTATGAATTTGCAGTTCAGAGTGAAAAGAACATGCGTTCCGCGTTATTTTTAAGTATGGGAATTTCTGAACCAGCGGAAGAATTTAATGTAGACGGAAGCTTGTCTTTGCCTGAATTAAATTTATCCTATTTACAGCTTGAAAAAATATCAGTCGTTCTTTCGCCTGAAATTTCTATTGCCCGGTTAAAAAAAGAAGTAGCAAGAAAAAATGTGGATTTATCATCAGATAAACGATTACCTACCGTGATTGCTAAAGGGCTTTTGGGTTATAAAAATTCTAATGTTATTGATCCAAACAATATGGATGACATTCAGAAAAGAATGGAAGCAGAAAATTGGGAGAGTAAACTTGGAGTTGAATTCAGCATGTCATTTCCATTATATACGGGCGGATCTATAAATGCGGAAATTGAAAAATCAGTGGCGCAATATAATCAGGCGCAATATGATGAAAAAAGAGTTGTGTTAACAGTAAATCAAAATTTAAAATCTAATTTTGAAAAGTTAAGTTTTCTAAAAAAACAAATAGAGATATCCGAAAAAACGCTTGAGAATTCAAAAAGAAATTTCGAATTAGCGGAAAAATCCTATAATGCGGGAATTGCTGATATTACTGAAGTAAATACTGCGAATGAGAATCTTCTTCAGGTTGAAACTCAAAGTTATTCGATCAAAATTGAATATATAATGACTATTGCTGCAATTGCAAATATAATCGGTATTAGTGAGGATGAGTTATGTTCAAAATAAAATTACAAAAAAAATATTATGTTTTTATATTAGTATTTA
>JBFZEW010000028.1:0-3762 GCA_041306665.1 Spirochaetota bacterium
GTCGCGCAAGGTAATTGCGGTTTCAAAAATGCTCATTCCGTCAATCGTTACGGACGGGTCTATGTTGCTTGGCGGTTCAGGAAACTGCTGATTAATCATTCCGACGTCTTTCAAAACAGTGCCGCTTCCCATGTCCTCAAGCCAAAGTTGATGCGGAGATGTTGTTTCAATAATCAAGTTATTCCTGAGACCTTTTGACGCTTTCGCGCTTAACCCCGCGTTATTTATTTTATCAATTACAATATCAATATTGTCGCCAGCGGAAATTTCAATTTCCTTACCGTCAATTTTAATTCTTTGATTGGAATTAGACTGATAGTCACTGCTGTCTTTATTCGCGTTAAGAACCTGGTTTGTCGCCCAGAAAACTTTGTTTCCGGGAACAGTTACTTCCATGTATTCTCCGGTTGAAACTTCCCGCGTCAATCTTCCCGTATCTCCGCGGTACTCAACTCCGATCATTGCATCGCCCTGATTACCCGCGGTTAAAGTCTGATATATCGGAATGAACGGATTGGGATTGTTCTGGCTGCCGGTTTCAAATCCCCCGAATATTGATCTTCCCGCGCCGTCTTTCGTATTTGCCATGCTGACAAGTTCTTCAAGAAGCTGATTAATTTCTGTCGCTGCGGCTTCTTTAAGTTCAAACGAACTGTAAATTCCGTTTGAACCCTGCACAGCAAGAACTCGCATCCTTTGGATAATTTTAGTCATATCCTGCAAAGTTGAGTCAGTATAATTCAAAAGCGATTTACTGTCGGCAATGTTTGATATATGCTGGTCTGTTTCATTAAGTTTCGACATATACAGCATCTGATTGGTGGCGTTTATGGGATTATCCCGTGGAATACGCACCTTTTTACCGGTTGCAAGCTGATTCTGCAGTTCATCCGCCTTAACCTGCTGGCGGGAAAGATTATACTTCATTGTATTATTGATCATTTGATTCGTCACGCGATTCATTTATCATGCCCCCAATTGAAGAATAGTTTCTAACATTTTATCGAAAGTCGACAGCATTTTCGCGCTCGCGTTATAGCCATGCTGAAAGCTGACCATATTTGCCATCTCTTCATCAAGATCTACGCCGGAAAGTGATTTTCTCAAATTACCGAGGTTCACAAGCAGAGTGTCTTGATTTTCCACTCTGTCCTTTGACTCCTGTCCCTGGCTGCCGATCTTTGCTATTAACGCGTTATAGTAATCCTTAAAAGTAGCATTCTCGTCAATCATCGCCCTTTTTTCCCATAAAGCCGCAATTCGAAGCGCGTTTGTTCCATCACCGATTCCGTTTCCGGTATTAGCATCACCGGTTCCGCCGACATCTTTACCCTGCGCAGCAGCGATTTTATCAACATCAAATTTAATGCTGTCGGAAACATCCATGTACGACGCAGGATTATAATTCGGAGTGATAGTTATTCTTTCACGGTCAGACATTAACTTTACAATATCGTTGACGCGTCTGTAGTCGAATGAGCCGTCTTCACCCGACTGTTTCAAAATACCTGTCAGACCGACAAGGAACTGCCCGGAATCTTCCAGGTGACGTATCATGAAATTTTTATCCGGATGATCCTGAGCCGTAGTAGCCTTCACGGCAAGATGACCCCGATGATCAATGTAGGCGACAACGCCTAATTTACCATCATTTATTTTTTTTACAACATCATTTACAGAATCAGATTCCTTGTAATCAACCTGAACCTCGGCTTCAATATCATCGTTCATTACAAAAGTCAGCGTTCCGTTGATTCCAATCGCTGCCGACGCGTCTATTCTGTTGTTTCCGGCAGCCTTGAAAATAGAAGTGACTTCATTGATTCCGTCATTATTCAAATCGAAATTACCTTCAATGTTATCGCTAATCATCATGTCTTTAAAGAAATTGAAATTTGTATCTCCGTTTCTGCCGAAACCGTCTCGATGCACTTCATTTAAAAGATCAGTCACATTTACCGCGAGACTGTTAATCTTGTTTATGTTGTCCTGAATTATCACATCACGTACTTCTATCAGACCGGCAACTTCACCGCTTTTAATCGTAACATCAGTATTCAAATGAGCCCATTTTACATCAAAAAAACCGTTTCTCGAAGGATCAGGAACAGCTTCAAGTTCATGAACAATTTCGCCCTGGATTAAGTTTTCAGAACCGATATATACTATAACTTCATCTTTATCAGAACGTCCGACTGAAATGTCGACCATTGTGGATAATTTTTCAATCAGCGCATCACGCTTATCCATTAAATCATTGGGATTATCTCCCATTGCTTCGGATTTTAAAATCCTTTCATTAAGATCGCGTATATTCTTCGCGTGAGTGTTTATTTCATCGACCTTAAGAGCAATCTGCCGGTTCGCGTCAACCTGAAGTTCCGCAAGCTGTCGATAAACTGTTTTGACTTCATTTGAAACCGCGATACCTTTTTCTTTTACAAATTCTCTCGTTGAACGCAATTCCGGATTTTTCGAAAGTTCCTGCCAGCCCTTCCACAGGTCGTCCATTCTGTCCCGTATCGCCTGTTCGGAAGGTTCATTATATACCATCTCAATCTGTTTAATGAAACCGTCTTTTGAATCCCAGTATCCCATTACATTTTTTTCAGTAATAATCCTATCGTCAATGAAACTATCGCGCAAACGTTCGATTCTCGCGACTACGCTTCCCTGACCAATGTTGCCTGCCTGTCCGGCTCTGTTAAGAGCTGGAATATAAAGAGGATCTTCAGCTGTGATAACTACACGCTGACGGGTATATTCTTCATTTTCCGCGTTTGATATGTTATGACCCGTAACATAGAGTGCCTGTTGATGCGACTGGACTCCTCTTTTACTGATCTCTATTCCCATGAAAGTTGAATTCATTGCATTCTCCTTCTAAACAGTTTTATTGAAAATAAGAGGACTTCTCAGCTGATCAATGCGATGTTCGCCTCTGCTTGAATACGCTTCATTTTTGCCAATTGAACCTTTTATTCCTTCAACAATGATCTTGAAATATTCGACATTGTCTTTCATCATTCTCATGTTTACTTCATTTATGGATTTAATACTTAATATGTATTTTTTAAGTTCAATTCCAAGATTTGAAATTATTGACGCCGAAACATCATCTAACTGTTTTGCAATATCTTTAAGAGTTACTGTTGAAGAATTACAATGCATGCTTGTTTCTTTTGTAATATCATTAATAATATTTAATCTTTTATTTTCAGTAATATCAATTTGCTTAATCACATATTCTTCTTCAGATGTAATGCTTTTCAATAAAGCGCCTTTTTTATTCAAAATAGCCTCATTTTTTCTATTTTCAACATCTTCAAGTTTTTCATATAATTTAATCTGGGCATTGAGATTATCCCGCAATTTCATAACAGAACCGGTCATTTGACTCTCCGTAAATTAAGCTTTGTCTTTTTATTTATCGGCAGGATGTGATTTTTTGATTAGGAAATAATCGAATATGTCTCATAAATAATGATCTTTTCGGAAAAATCCACAGGCAGGGATAATCTGAGCGCAGCGAGAAAAAAACGTAACAATCCTCATTTCGCAATTTCCCTCAGCAAGAAAGGGTGTCGCATTTTAAAATACTGAGTTGAGAAGACTATATGAGCGCAGCGAGAAAAAAACGTAACAACCCTCATTTCGCAATTTCACTCAGCAAGGAAGGGTGTCGCATTTTAAAATACTGAGTTGAGAAGACTATATGAGCGCAGCGAGAAAAAAACGTAACAACCCTCATTTCGCAATTTC
>JBFZEW010000029.1:0-2589 GCA_041306665.1 Spirochaetota bacterium
TTTTCATTATTACTTATTACCTGCCGTCATGGTTCACTTTTTATTATTAATTATTAATTGCTTTCAACCGCCCGCTTCGCTCGATGAACGCAGGTTTTCCAGATGGTTGAGGGTGTTTATGCTGGTTTCGCGCAGAGCGCATAGTAATCAGTGATCAGTGATCAGTGATCAGTAATCAGTTGTCAGTTATCATTAATCGGCGAACAGTAATCAGTTTTAAAATTTTTTAATACTGACTTCATTAACGCCTGTACGCATAATGAAAAATTAGAAGTTTAATTTAATGAAATTCTCTTGTGTTGAAATAAGATTTTTGTGTTTTACGCGGATAGATTTACGGCAATCAGACGTTTTTCAAGGCTGTTGAGTATGGTATTTCGAAGATTGTTAAGTTTATCATAATAACCTTTCCGCAGATAGACGAATTCCAGTATTCTGCAGTATTTATATAGCAGAATGATGGATTCTTTATACGGGAAGTCTTCAAATCCGAAGTTTATAAGACCGCGTTGTTCAATTATTTCACGGTAAATATTAAAACTGTTATTATAATCTCTAAATTCATTAAACAGTTTCACTGAAATCACTCCGGTGTTCTTTTTTTCTTCGAAATTTTCGAGAATAAAATTATATCTGAACGGTTTTCCGGTCTTATTGTCATAATAATGGTAAAGCAGTTTGAAATGATTTTCCATGTCAATGTGTATCTGCGACATTTTTTCTATCAATTTGGAAAGCGCTGAACTTGAGAAAAAAACATGTGAATCATTGGTGAGGTTTTTATCATAAAAATCCTTAAAAATAACTTCATCGATAGTGTAGCCTGTTTTATCATTCGTTTTAATGAAAAATTTACTTGTAAATTCTTTCTGCGAAAAGAAAAGCTTCATGAATTCATTTGTTGGCCGGTGTGTTTCAATAATAGTTTTAAGTTCGGTCGCCGCAGATGGGTAATTTACCTTAAAGTTCATCTGGGTTTTGTGCTTTTGAAACCAATAAGTGTTAAGAAAATAATACAAATCACTTATCGCATATTTTGCCAATAAAAGTAAAAAATCTTTCAATAGATCAGGATTTTTACTGTAAAAATCATTGATATTATTTATAGCGCGGCAAGCAGCTTTAATGTCGCCGTCAATTATTTCAGTGCGTGAAATAGCGCTGACTGCTATAAGTTCAAATGTAAAAATATCGCGTATATATTCTCTGGATTTTTCATAATTAAAGTTTTGTCTGAAATAGTTTTCAAGAATATTAATTCGTTCTTTAAGTATTTTTTCTTCTTTAATTATGCTTTCAAAATATGAAATTTTCTTTTTTGTGTACTGCCTTAATGCGTTATTAGTTTGAGAATCAGTTGCCATGAAAATTCCTATCAGTTTTTTTTACCATACGACTTATCTACAATGTCGGTATTTGTATGGCAAAAAATCAATGGATAATCAAAAAAATAGACAGACGGAAGAAGTCTTGAACTGATAAAATAAATGTTGTTAGTTTTCCGTAAATTGAGAGTAGATTTTAATTATCTTCTGAACGTCGCTTGTATGTAATTTCGCCTTGATTCGTGTCATGAATTTATCAAGAGTTCCAGGTAAAACATACATTGTTTTCGCAATCAGGCGTTTTTCTGAAGGCCATTTTTTCCCGTTTTTAATGTAGCCTAGAAGTTCGAGCTCACGGTTCGATAAGCGGTTAAAGAAAAGATTAAGCAGCTCACGCTGAGTTTTTTCACTTTTCAACTGCGCTTCTTTTCTGACAGTAATGTCACGTATTACAACAATATACAGTCGAATGTTCAAAATGGTGTTGCTGATTAAAGTTGCGGTCAATTCAGCGGAAAATTCAGATTTATCATTTCGTATGAAAGTAAATTCATGTTCATTGATCGCTTCGCCAGGTTTTAACGCTTCGATCAGTTTATTGATCTGCCCGCGTTCGGCAACCGCAATGAAAGAGGTGAATTTTTCGCCTATCATGTCTTCGCGCGCCTGATTGGTAAAGGCGGCCATTTTATCATTAGCCTTAACTATATCTCCATCTGGATCGACAAGGACAATTGCATCGGGAATAGTTTTAAGAAGTGTTCGGTAAACAGTTTCGTTTTTCGCGAGAGTTTTGGCGGAATTAATTTCCATTGTCGTGTCGGTAGTTATTCCGGAAATGAATTTTTCACCGTCATTTTTAAAAATAACTGTTTTATAATGGAAAATTTGATTTTCTATCGCAACAGACACCGTAATAATTGATTTGTCTGAGCTTGATTTGGTGTTATTAGATTTATGTTTATCTAAAGACATCCGCACTGCATTTTCAAATCGGATTCTTGTTTTATCAGATTCTACATTACCGTTTTTAAAAATCTCATCCTGGTAAAACTGAATACCATTTTCATTTGTTGTGTACCAGAAAACCTCATTTGCTTCACTGGAAAATTGTGAAAAAACTGCATTTATATTGTTTTTATCATTCATAGTAAAATTCATCTCTTATCCGTAAATAATGTATATTATACGATAATTTAATTTTTTTAATTAATAATATTAAGAAATGTATTTTGTCTATCTAAATCTTTTTTTATTTGAAAAA